>DAIQQT010000254.1:0-4719 GCA_036786685.1 Trichlorobacter sp. | reverse complement strand
ATTACCGACCCATGCAGGTCGGGTTCGAGGACTTCCTGAACCGGAACGGGAACAGTGAGGAAGCATGCAAAATTGTGGCCGCAGAGCAGCGGGAAATTGACCTCTATGAGAGATACAAGACTTACATCAGCTACGGAGTGTATATCGCTAGAAAGTCGGACTAAAAGGCACACAGGATAGCCGCGAAACGAAAGAAGAGGCTGGCCTTACATTGTACTTAGACCGTATTCACCTGACAGCCGATACCGCCCCGGCATCGTCATACTACCAACAACTTTGACAAGGTGATTTTATGACCATGCATTGCCACCACAGATGGCTGAGAGCTACCGTAACCTGTATTCTTCTGCTTTCGCTTGCCTGCCCGGCGTATCCCTGCTCGCGTGTGTTGTGGAACAACAATGACCAGGCAGTCGTTGTCGGCCGCAATATGGACTGGTTTGAAGATATGAAAAGTAACCTGTGGGCCTTCCCACGGGGGATCGCGCGGGATGGCGGAGCAGGCAGGAACTCCCTGAAGTGGGTATCCCGCTATGGCAGCCTTGTTGTTTCCGGCTATGAAATGATGACGGTTGACGGTATAAACGAGAAGGGTCTTTCAGTGAACCCGTTATGGCTTGCCGAGTCAGATTACGGTAAACGGGACAGTTCAGTTCCGGGGATATCATTCAGCATTGCTACCCAGTATTTCCTTGATAACTTTGCCACTGTGGCTGAAGCGGTCAGATTCATTGAAACAAAGTCGTTCCAGATAGTCAGCGGCCCCATGGGATCAACAAATCGACAGGCGGCAGGACATGTGGCCCTGGCTGACTCAACGGGAGATTCGGCGGTGGTGGAGTGGATCAACGGCAAGCCGAAAATTTATCACGACCGGAAATACACGGTCATGACGAATTCGCCCCCCTTCAACAAACAGCTTGCCAACCTGAAGCTCTATAAAGGTTTTGGCGGCAGCCGGGATCTGCCCGGCTCGGAGCAGTCCCTTGACCGTTTTGTCCGTGCCGCCCGTTACCTGAAGAGTCTTCCAAAGCCGGAAAGCAAACAGGAAACCGTGGCCTATCTTATGAGCGTTATGCGGAACGTGTCTGCGCCTTTTGGTGTTGCCGATCCGCTGCGGCCCAACATCTCCACTACCCGCTGGCGGACGGTAGCTGATCTTACCAATAAGGCCTACTATTTCGAATCCACCACCAACCTGAACGTTATCCGGGTCTCTCTCAACAAGCTGCCGTTACAGAACGGGAGCCCGGTTTTAAAGCTTGGCCTGGCAAACGACCTTGATCAAGCGGGGGATCTGTCAGGACAGTTCAGGAAGTCTCAGCCTTTTACGTTCAAGTAGAGCCCAACCCGGCTCTACTCTGCTCCCGGCAGTTTCCATGGTGGCACCTTTGGCTGTTTTTCAGTAAACCTATTCGTATGCAGCGCTTAACAGGACCAGAAAACTGTGACAAAGAAAACCGATGCCCTCTATGCGGCCCCCCTCCAGACCATAATCGATTTCCAGTTTGACGAACGGGTTGTTGCTGTGTTTCCCGACATGATCCAGCGCTCGGTGCCGGGCTATGGCATGATCATAGCCAATATCGGCATCATTGCCGCCAGATATGCCCAGCCCGGCAGCCACTGTTATGATCTGGGCTGCTCCCTTGGGGCGGCAACTCTTGCCATGCGCCAGCGGATCACCGCGCCGGACTGCGACATTATTGCGGTGGATAATTCCCCGGCAATGATTGAGCGTGCCCAAGAACTGCTGTCCCTTGACACCGGACCATCCATTCCGGTGACGCTGCTCTGCAGCGATCTGCAGGAGGTAACCATTGAGAACGCCTCGGTCGTGGTGCTTAACTTCACCCTTCAGTTCATCCCCCCGCCACAACGGCTGGCCCTGATGCAGCGGATCTATGCAGGACTCAATCCGGGCGGAATTCTGATCCTCTCGGAGAAGATCGCATTCAGCAGGCCGGAGCAGCAGCAGTTGCATATTGAACTGCACCATGACTTTAAACGGGCCAATGGCTACAGTGACCTGGAGATCAGCCAGAAGCGGTCAGCCCTGGAAAACGTGATGATCCCGGAAACCCTTGCGGTCCATCAAAAACGGCTGCATACAGCCGGTTTCAGCTGCGCCGAGCTGTGGTTTCAATGCTTTAACTTCGCCTCTCTGGTTGCGATAAAATGAACTGCTACGATGCACTCTATCCGCAACTGGTTGCCATGGGGCAGGAACGTTGGGCTGAACAGCTGCAGACCACCCTGTCCAAACAGCTGCTGCTTGAACAGTACGGCGATATGCCGGAGTGGCTCAGCGCCCTGGAAGCATTGCCGGAGATACAGCCATCCTGCATTGAGCTGCAGGACTCGGTGACCATCGGTTCCGGCAGTGATCTTGGCCGGATCACACACGAGGAGCTGATCACTCTACTGCAGGCCTTTCACCCCTGGCGAAAAGGCCCCTATTCTCTTTTTGGTGTTGAGATTGAGACCGAGTGGCGCTCTGACTGGAAGTGGGATCGCCTGCTGGCGCATATCCAACCGCTGGCCGGACGCAGAGTCCTGGATGTGGGCTGCGGCAACGGCTACCATGGCTGGCGGATGCGTGGCGTCGGTGCGGACTTTGTGCTTGGCATTGAACCGTTTCTGGTTTCAGTGATGCAGTTTCAGGTCATGCAGCGCTACCTGCAGGACCCACAGCATCAGGTCATCCCGATCGGTGTTGAAGATCTGCCAGCCAATCTTGCCTGCTTTGACAGCGTCTTCTCCATGGGGGTGCTGTATCATCGCCGCTCCCCCCTCGACCATATCTTGGAGTTGAAGGGTTGCCTCCGCCCTGGAGGACAGTTGATTCTGGAGACGCTGATTGTTGAAGGGGATCTGGAGACGATCTTCATGCCGCCGGGACGCTACGCCAAGATGCGCAATGTCTGGTTTCTGCCGTCAATACCAGCCATGATCCTGTGGTTGCAACGCTGCGGGTTCACGGAGATTGCCTGCGTCAACACCAATCGCACCAGCCACGGGGAACAACACAGGACAGAGTGGATGCGTTTTGAGTCTCTGGCGGATTATCTTGACCCGGATGATGAATCAAAAACCATTGAAGGACACCCGGCACCGTTGCGGGCGATCTTTATTGCAACCAGGCCGTAGGGAAACCAGAATCAAGCAATTGGCCGCTAAAGAACGCAAGGATCGCAAAGAATTTAGACGGTTATAACGGATGTAAAAGAAACCTGTCTGGTGTTGCGGGTGGTATATTCAAACACCTGTTTTTCTATTATTTCTTTGCGTTCTTTTGCGGCAAAACTGCCTTTTTCAGAATAAAAAGGCCGACCGGAAACAATTCCAGTCGGCTTTTTTCATTTGAGACATCAACAACCTGTTACCCCAGGCAGCAGACGGTCTGGCTCCTGGCTGCCCTGGTCTCATCAAGCCGGGTAACCGGCATGGTAACCGGCATGGCTGCAAAGGAATCAGGATCAGCCTCGGCCTGCTTGGCAGCCTCGATCATCACCTCGATAAAGGCATCCATGGTGGCCTTGCTCTCGGTCTCGGTCGGCTCGATCATGATCGCCTCTTTGACGATCAAGGGGAAGTAGACCGTGGGTGGGTGGTAGCCCTTGTCGATCAGGAACTTGGCGATATCAATGGCATGGACACCCTGGGCCAGCTGTTTTGAGGCAGAGAAGACCACCTCATGCATGCAGGTCTGGCTGTAGGGCAGATCAAAATACCCTTTCAGTTTTTCCTTCATGTAGTTGGCATTCAGCACTGCCTGCTCAGAGACCTGAATCAGGCCTTCACGTCCCAGCATGATCATGTAGGTGTAGGCCTTGACCATGACCCCGAAGTTACCAAAGAAATTGGCGGTACGGCCAATGGAGAGCGGATTGTCGGTCTGGATCTGCAGTTTGCCGCTGACCTCGTCATGGATAATGCGGGGCATCGGCAGGAACGGAATCAGGCTTTTCTTGACCCCCACCGGACCGGAACCGGGACCGCCGCCACCATGGGGGGTACCAAAGGTCTTGTGCAGGTTGACGTGTACCACGTCAAAGCCCACATCGCCCGGCCGCACCTTGCCCATAATGGCGTTCAGATTGGCACCATCGTAGTACATCAGGGCATCGTGGGAATGGGCAATATCAGCGATTTCCTTGATATAGGGGTTGAACAGTCCCAGAGTGTTGGGGCAGGTCATCATGACCGCTGCCACTTCATTGTTCATGGCCTGCTTGAACAGCTCCAGGTCCATATCGCCATAGGGGGCCGTAGGGATCGTGATGATCTCATAGCCCACCATGGCTGCCGAGGCAGGGTTGGTGCCGTGGGATGAGTCAGGCACCACCACGTATTTCTTCTTGTTACCCTTGGCCTTGTGATAGGCGGCAACCAGCAGCATGCCGGTCATCTCGCCATGGGCGCCAGCCAGCGGCTGTGTGGTGACCTCATCCATACCGGTGATGTCAGCCAGCATCTGGCCCAGGTCATACAGCATGCCCAACGCGCCTTGGCACAGCTCTGCCCCACCGGGCAGGAAGGCGGTTAAGGGATGCAGCGGCGCAAACAGGTTGGCTGCGTTTTCCAGCACCTTGGCGTTGTACTTCATGGTGCAGGAACCAAGCGGATAGAAGTTGGTGTCCACCGAAAAGTTACGGCGGGAAAGATTGGTGAAATGCCGCACCAGATCCAGCTCGGACAATTCCGGCAGCCTGGCCG
>DAIQQT010000253.1:0-4720 GCA_036786685.1 Trichlorobacter sp. | reverse complement strand
GCAGGGCATGAATAATATCACCCAGAGAGGATGTTTTTATAATCAGGATGCGCATAAGAATCGCCAGAAGACTACTTGGTCAACTGCATCAGACGGGCATAGAATTCGTACTTACTTCGGACTTTACTGCTTTTTACAAAGCCTTGCAGAAACAGATATTTGTAATATTTGGCCTTCAAACGTAGACGATCAAGCCGTGCCAATAGCACCGTATGAGGAGAGCCATAACATTTTTCAATATAGAGTCGTCGGCTTTGCTGGAACAGCCGACCACCCTCTGCCGATGTTGACTGCCCCCCCAGGTGGACAATAGAAACCTGTGGCAATACGTAACAGGGGACACCCCGCTGCCAGTACCGGTGAGCCAGCTCACTATCTTCGTAGTAGAAGAAAAAATCCTCATCAAACAGAGGATCAGCAAACATTGTACGACGCAGCATAAAAAACGCCCCCAGCACGCCAGGAACCGCAAGCGGAACAGTAGCCTGGTCTACCCGCAGCTTCCAGCGCTTGCTGATTACCTTACTGATAACAGGGAAATACAATGACCAGATACTTGGCAGGAACAGAAACCCCTGCACCCGTTGATCACTCCCCAGAATCACCGGGGTGGCAACACCGGCATCAGGAGTGTTTTCAAAAAAATGCCAAAGGGCGGTCAGGGCCGCCTGATTCAGAATCAGGTCAGTATTCATGATACAGGCATAGCGGCAGTCAACTGCTGCCAGCCCTCGATTCATGCCACGTCCATACCCCAGATTTTCGTTGGTCTGAAGGTACCGTAGCGGCTCCCAGCGTTCCTGCTCCAGCAGCTCTCGAGAGCCATCTGTTGAGTTATTATCAACCACCATAAAACAATAGGAAAACGGTAGCTTCGTAGTCTTAAAAAAGCTGATCAGCTCTTCAACCAGTGCACGGGTGTTATAGTTGACGGTTATGAAGGCAACATCAACCTGCATGGCCACCCGACCTTTCCCTTCCCGCTTTTTCCAGCAACCGGCTTGCCTCTGCACAGACCTCATCCACCGTCAGCGCCATCATGCAAGGATTTTCCACCTCACCGTAACAATGTGGTCTAATGCAGGGGTAATGTTCGCAACCGGCCTGCAAGGTCACGATTCTTCCGGTCCTGATGGCTCCGCGGTAGCCGACACTGACCGGCTGCTGCAGAGAGGCGTCATTATCCCAGGGATGCCAGCGCCACAATTCCGTTGGACCGTATAACGCCACCATCGGCACGCCGGTTGATGCCGCTATATGGGTAATGGCCGTATCCAATCCGATATACAAGGCCGCCCCTTCCAGCAGACATCCCATCTGGTTGAGCGAGAGCGTACCAGGTATCAGTAGCGGCCTAATGCTGCACCTGGCTGCGGCATCCTGCAAAAGAGCTATTTCCTCGTTATCCGGCGACGAGGTCCAGACCGGACGCAACCGATGCTGACGGGCAAGCCGGTCACTCACCTCGGCAAAACGATGGGTCTCCCAATACTTGTAACGCCAGCGGGCAAAGGGATGAATCACCAGATAGGGATCAGACAGATTGTTCTCTGCCAGCCTTGAGATTACTTCTGCCTGATCAGATGCACCCCAGAACAGTTTAACCTCAAGCCGCTCACAGGGCAGCCCCAATGCTGCGGCAATCTGTCGGTTAGCTAACACAACGTGCTGATCAGCACCAAACTCAAGCGGATGCGTGTATAGCAGCTTACGGAGCCAGGATGCAGCCGGTTTGTCTTGCTGATAAAAACCAACGCGATAGCAGCGACCGGCAACAACCACTGCCACAGCCCCCCGGTCAGCTGTGTTCAGCGTAATAGCAAGGTCATAACGCCGGAAAAGCCGGGCCAGATAACCGCTCTCCCACCCCTTTGACGACTTCTGCCACTTATCAGAATAGATGACGTGGCGAATTCTTGGATCTTTTTCAAGGAACTCACCGGTTCCACGATTGGCCAGAAAATCAATCGTAGCAGAAGGGAATTGCTGTAATAGTAGTTGAATCAGCGGGGTCGTGAGCAACACATCACCAATCAGGCGCGTATTGACAATAAGAATAGTCGCGGGAGCCGCGATCATGTCAGACCCTTAGCCGAATCCAGAATCGAACAAAACAATTGCAGATACTGGCGGGCAGTAGTCTTCTGGGAGTGCTTTTGCATAACATACGCGTAGGCACAGTCTGTTGTTTTGTCCCTGATATCAGGATGATCAAGCAATAGACCAATTTTTTGAGACAAACACGCACTATCTTGAGCGTCGCAGAGTAACCCTCTGCCAGATACGGTTTCTACAAGACCACCAACAGCTGTTGCAACAACCGGAACCTTATACACAAAGGCATCAAGCACACTGCTACCCAGTCCCTCATGTCGGGAACTCATGCAGAAAACCTTAAGTACAGCAAACATATCTTCGACATTCGGCACAAACCCCATGAGACAATAGAATTGTTGCAATTGCAAATGCTCAATTCGTTTTTTCATTTTTCCAAACAAAGGGCCTTCACCAAAATGAAAAAACACAAAATCATTGCGTGTTAACGACAGACATTTTACCGCCTCAAGCATGGTAAACGGGTCTTTGTCATCATCCAGAGCTCCGATAGTTGCAATAACCTGCTTTCCATGAGCAGCATAGGGTTCGACCAGAACTCTTGCGCGCTCTGCATCAAGTTCACGCGGCACAACGGTATCAGGGATGACAGTAACCGCCTGGAGCCCAAAGTTACCAAGCGTTGTTTTTACCGACTCAGATATAGCTACAATCGCATCCGTAAAATGATATTTAAACCTTGCTCCAAAGCCCTTCAGAGCAAAATCAACTCTACGAGTGTAAACAACAGGCTTGCCATGAAACGGTTTCGTCAGAACAGCATAGGTCTGGGCGTTTGCAGTCTGGGCATGAATCAGATCAAAGTGGCGGGCACGGGTTGCCAACCAGCCCATTGCCTGAAGCGGCGTCCTTATTTCAATCGTTTTGATACCGAGTGTATGAGTATGCCCGGCAAGTGGAGATTTCTCCCGGCACAAAACCGTAACATCCACCCCTTCCTGAGCAAAACCCATCAGGTTATAAAGGGTTTGCCGTTCTCCCCCTCGCCAGCTTTTTTCAGTATTTACAAGAAGCAGCCGCATGAGCGATTAAAATATGCCGGCCTGGCTGCCGTTTTCAGACTTTGCACACAACTCGGTAAGTTTCATCCATTTGTAAAAAACACCGACTGCTCCGCTTACGGCAATTAGCAAACCGGCATGCCCATCCATAAAACCTCTTTTCAAAATATAGCCTTTTACAAAGGCCGCGCACCCTCTCAAAAATGCATGCGTTGTGCTTCCTCTCTTCCCTTCTTCCAGCAGCTGACGAGCACCAGCCATCGAGTAACTATGCATTTTAAGGATAAAATCCTCTGGTCCATTATATGGCCGGTGCTCTAATGGATAGCGTAGCCTCAGCACAGGTCCGGAGACCTGCACTGACTCATGAACCATACGGGTGCTGAACGCTCCAGCCGTTTTCCTGAAAAGCCTTAAGACCTGATCTGGCCACCAGCCCCCGTGCTGTATCCATTGATTCCGGTATACATTCCTTCTGTTGATTGCAAAAGCATCACACTCAACATACGAACTCATCATCGTTGAAATTTCATCTGCCAGATCAGGAGTAACAACTTCGTCAGCATCAATCGAAAAAATCCATTCGTGTGTGGCAAGGGAAACAGCATAGTTTTTCTGGGGACCAAACCCCAGCCATGGTTGACTAAAAAATTTTACGCGGGGATATGATCTGCAAATCTCTTCGGTTTTATCAGTACTTCCCGAATCTACGACTATTATTTCATCAACAAAACTCAGACTTGACAGGCAGGCTGTAATTTTCTTCTCTTCGTTCAGCGTTATGACAACAGCCGAGATCTTCATTGAGCGCCATCCACCACCCCAGAAGCACTACTCTCAGGTGTTCCGGCCATAATAGCACCCATAATGGCCAGCCAGCTCAAATAGAAGGAAGAAGTCAGCATGGTATTGGTAAGGCTGCCTACCATAAACACGATCAGGTAGCAGAATATTGCGGCACCAAACAGGTTATTACGCTGCAGCCATGAAAAACGGGCCATACGCCACAAAAGAAACAACAACAAACCCATGCCTGCAAAGCCGTAGTTTGCTAATACGTAAAAATAGGTACTATGTGGATTATCAATTGCGTGAGCTGTTTTTTCACGTCCATCTCTATCCCACCTCACCTTAAAACCGTTAGTGCCCGCACCAAAAAACGGCTGCGACTTGAACAAATCCCATGAAACTTTCCACATTTCAAAACGGGCTCCTATTGGAGTTGTCACGGCCCCTTGAGAGTATCCTGCAAGATCTGAACGTGCTGCAGTAACACGATTACCCAGTGTTGGTGATGCAACGAGACCCGCACTAATAACAAATAAAATTATAACGATAACTACTTTATTTTTAAGATAAAGGTTATACACAACATAAGGGCCAACTACGGCAAGGGCAAGGTAGCCTGACCTCCCTGCTACCACGAACAATAAATCTGCCAGACAAACTATTATTGCAAGCAAACAAAATAACACTATTTTATAATCAATTGAGTTGCGAATCATAAAAGAACAAATGCCAATTGTAAAAACCAAAAGTAGCGAGAAAGCTCCTCTTAAAGTACCGTTCAAAAGACCAAGTGTAACACCAGCATCTCTCATTGG
>DAIQQT010000252.1:0-4721 GCA_036786685.1 Trichlorobacter sp. | reverse complement strand
AAGCTGGTGGTTGGTTTAAACATTGAAAGGAGTTAAGGCACTGGCGCTGAAGGACGCCTTATCCTGGCCCACCGTTCCTGCGCCAGGCTGCTTGGCTAAGGGTCACCTGAACAGCTGCTGGGGAAAGAAATGCCCCCTCTGAAGCACCACAGTTATGCCGATGGCAGCCCCCACCCGCTGGAAAAATGCCGTGCCCACCGCATGTCAACCGGTGTCATACCGCCAACGCTGGTCACTGACGAGGTATTCTGGCGCCATGATGGCAGCTCGCTTCCGGTATCCTACAGCGCCCATCCAATTCAGGAAGATGGCCAGAATATCGGTATGGTCTGCACCTTTGTAGATATGTCCGAGCGCCGCCAGCTTGAAGATCAGTTACGCCATGCCCAGAAGATGGAAGCAGTGGGACAGCTGGCCGGTGGTATTGCCCATGATTTTAACAATATCCTGCAGATCATCTCCGGCAACACCCAGATCCTCCAGTTTGACCTGGACCAACAAAACCCTGAACAGCCACAATTGCAGGAGATTCTCAAGGCAGTTGAACGAGGCACCCTCCTCACCCGCAGCATGCTGGCCTTCAGCCGTAAGCAGACGATCAACCCAGCCCCCTTTGAACTGAATCAATTGGTACAGGACTCGCTGCTTCTGGCCCGGAAGTTGCTAACAAAAGGGATAACACTGCAGCCTGAGCTGACAGAAACGGCTCTGGTTATCACTGCTGATGAAGTCCTGCTGCAGCAGATACTGTTCAATCTGATTACCAATGCCCGGGATGCCATGCCGCACGGCGGCACCATCACAGTTGCAACAGCTGAGCAGATTATTGACAACGAGAGCAATCAGTCTACCAAAGGCTACCCCCCTGGGCATTACGCAGTCGTGATGGTGCGTGATACCGGCCAGGGCATACCGGAAGAGATCCGCCAGAAGATCTTTGAGCCGTTTTTCACCACCAAAGAGGTGGGCAAAGGAACCGGACTGGGGCTATCCATGATCTATGGCACAGTCAAGCAGCATGGCGGTTTTGTTCAGGCAGAATCAACAGAAGGGGCTGGCAGCTGCTTTTCAGTGTATCTTCCGACCGCAACAGCCAGTCTGATCCCGAACCAACATAGTACTTCTGAAAAAAGCGAGGATGCTCCCCGTGGCAAAGATCCTGTTAATTGATGATGATCCGCAGGTACGGTCAGTCCTGAGGGAGTTCTTGCAGATCGGCCGACATACGGTTCTGGAAGCGGCAAATGGCGTCCAGGCCCGGAAACTGCTTCCAGATACTGCGGTTGATCTGGTGGTAACCGACATTGTCATGCCTGAATCCGATGGTTTTGAGGTGATCATGTCCTGTGTCCGCAAAGACCCAGCTCTGAAAATAATTGCCATTACCGGTGGCTCCCCCAACCTGGCCCAGCAGACCCTGCTGACCATTGCCCAGAAGATGCCGGTCAACAAGGTTCTGTCAAAACCGGTTACCTGCGAAGAACTGTTGGCATCAGTCCAGGAAGTTCTGGACAGCCCTTACACCACCAGCAAGCACCGAACAACCTGATGCTGACAGAAACCATTCTTATAATTGATGATGAATCCTTTATCCGGGAGAATGTCCAGCGTATCCTGAACGAAGACGGTTATCGCGTACTTGAGGCTGCCACCAGCACAGAAGCCTTGGGACTGGTGGCCAGTGATGAAGTGGATCTGGCCCTGCTGGATCTGAACCTTGGCACAGAAAACGGACTTGACCTGCTGGGGGCACTGAAAGAGGCCAACCCAGATCTGCTGGTCATTATCATAACCGGCTATGGCTCGGTTGAAACAGCGGTGGATGCCCTGAAGCTGGGGGCCTTCGACTACATGAAAAAACCGTTCAAGGCCGATGCCCTGCGGGTCATCGTCAAACTGGCCCTGCAGACCCAGGAACTGAAACGGGAGGTTCGCGGTCTGCGGCGTTCAGGCGCCCTGGGACTTGATGTGCCGCTGCTGGGAGAAAGCCCCTGCTTCCGGCAGGTACTGGATCAGGTGCGGGAGGTGGCCAGAATTCCGACTGCCACGGTGCTGGTAACCGGCGAATCAGGTACTGGCAAGGAACTGGTGGCCCGGGCAATTCACTCCCTGTCAGACCGTAAAGAACACCCCTTTGTGGCGGTCAACTGCGCCTCCATCCCCACTGAACTGATGGAAAGCGAGCTGTTTGGTCATGAAAAAGGGGCCTTTACCGGTGCGGCATCCCGTAAGACCGGGCTGTTTGAAGAGGCCCACAACGGCACCATCTTTCTGGATGAAATCGGTGACATGTACGCCAGTCTGCAGGCCAAGCTGCTGCGCGTCTTGCAGGAACGCACCGTCCGCCGGGTGGGCGGTTCCAAGGATCTGCCGGTTGATCTGCGGGTGATTGCAGCCACCAACCGCGATCTCCGGCAACGGATTCATATCGGCACCTTCCGGGAAGACCTGTTCTACCGCCTCAACGTGGTACCGCTGCACCTGCCCCCCCTGCGTGAACGGGGCACTGATATCCTGCTGCTGGCCAAATATTTTCTTTCCCACTTCAGCCAGGCATTTGGCAAATCATTCAAAGGGATTGCGCCTGCTGCGGAACAGATGCTGCTGAGCTACCCCTGGCCGGGTAATATCAGAGAACTGCGCAACATCATTGAGCGGATCTGTATCATGGCCCATGGACCTTTGCTGGAACCGGTGCATCTGCCACCGGAACTCCATCACCATACAACAGCAGACAGTTCAATCATTGCAGAAGATATCCTGAAGCAAGGTCTTGAAATTAATGTAGCAAACTATGAAAAGCAGTTGGTTGAGGCCGCCCTTGAACAGGCTGAGGGAAATGTGGTCAAGGCAGCTTTACTACTGAAGATCCCTCGGGGCACCCTGCGCTACAAAATGGAGAAATACGGGCTGTAAATTCAGGGTCTAGGGTCAAAGGTCATGGGGCAAGGAACAAAGTTCAAGGAGCAAACGGCCATCACCATCGGTTCTGCCCGTTATCGCCAGGCCAACCTGGCCCTGTTCTGCGCCGGCTTTATCACCTTTGTGACCCTGTACGATATCCAGCCGCTGTTGCCGCTGTTTACCCGTGAATTCAATATCTCCCCTGCCATCAGCAGCCTGCCGCTTTCTATCAGTACCGCCACCCTGGCAGTCGGCATGCTCTTTTCCGGCCTGACCTCCGATGCAATTGGCCGCAAACCGATCATGGCAGCAGCCCTGATTTTGACCGCATTGCTGGCCATTGCCACCGCCTTTTCCAGTACCCTGCCCTCGCTGCTGCTGATCCGCTTTGCCCAGGGGGCAGTGCTGGCCGGTGTTCCCTCGGTTGCCATGGCCTATCTGGGTGAAGAGATGGATGGTACCGCCATCGCCTCAGCCATGGGGCTCTACATCAGCGGCAATGCGGTGGGCGGCATGTCCGGCCGGGTGATTACCGCCATCATGGCGGATTATCTGCCCTGGCGCACTGCCATCGGCATCATTGGTTGTGTCAGTCTGCTGCTGGCACTCTGGTTTATCAGGCTGCTGCCTGAGTCATCCCGTTTCCACCAAAACCGTCTTGATCTGCGTACCCTGTTTCCCTCCCTGCTGTATCATCTGAAAGATCCCGGCATGCTCTGCCTGTTCGGGGTGGCCTTTCTCTGCATGGGCTGTTTTATCAGCCTCTACAACTACATCGGTTTCCGCCTGCTGTTAGAACCGTACTCCTTAAGCCAGTCAGTTATCAGCCTGATCTTTCTGGTCTATTTTCTTGGTTCACTCAGCTCGGCACTGATGGGCCGCCTGATGCAGCGTTTTGGCCGCATGTTTGTGATCAGGGCCACGATTGCCGCCATGGCTGGTGGCGTCTTATTAACCTTGCCGGAATCAATCATCAGTATCGTTGCCGGGGTGGCTCTGTTTACCTGCGGCTTCTTCGGGGTCCACAGCATCGCCTCCGGCTGGGTCAGTCGGCGGGCAACCAGCTATCGTGCCCAGGCATCCTCGCTGTACCTGTTCTCCTACTATCTGGGCTCCAGTATCTCCGGCACGCTGGGTGGTATTTTCTGGGTACAGTACCATTGGCTGGGTATCTCAGCCATGATCTGCCTGCTGCTTCTAGCTGCCTTTAGCTGCACGGAACTACTCAGTCATAAATTCAACCATCAACCAACCTGACTGGCGAAAAACCGCCATCAAATCGTGGCGAAAAACCGCCACATACCATCAACACAAAACCTCATTCCTTTCTTTTGTAAACACAATCCTCAACCCTGACAGCCTGTTAGGGCATGTTGTCTATTTTGGCACCCAGGTTGCTAGATAAAACAAAATTCTACGCTATACTTCCCTGCAGACTGTGAAGCATACACCCCCATCAAAGGAGGCAACACATGTTCAAGAAGATTCTGGCAGCAGTAGTAACCCTGGCCCTGGCACTTCCGCTGGGTGCTCAGGCAGCACCGATCGTGATCAAGTTCAGCCATGTGGTGGCTAACGACACCCCCAAGGGTCAGGCAGCCAACTATTTCAAGAAGCTGGCTGAAGAGCGTACCAAGGGACGGGTCAAAGTAGAGGTCTACCCCAACAGTCAGCTCTTTAAAGACAAGGAAGAGATGGAGGCGTTGCAGATGGGTTCTGTCCAGATGCTGGCCCCCTCCCTGGCCAAGTTCGCTCCACTGGGTCTGAAAGAGTTTGAGGTCTTTGACCTTCCGTTTATCTTTGACGATTACAATGAG
>DAIQQT010000251.1:0-4724 GCA_036786685.1 Trichlorobacter sp. | reverse complement strand
AGGGTGTTGGCTAATTTGTGTCTGGTTTCTCTGTTGCTCGACGTCTTTCCGGTGGACAGGCAGGTAGGTGAACGCTGATCATTCGCCGCGATATTGTGTTCCTGAAACGTGCCGAATAGCTGCGTAAAATACTGATCTCGGCACTGATCTCTCAAACTATTCTGGTGGTGGTGGCGTTTGTGGCAATAGCGCTGCTGCTGGTTTATGTGGTCCCTACCTTCAGTCAGATCTACGCCGATGCCGGCTCGCAGCTTCCGCTGCTCACCCGCCTGCTGATTAATGTTACCGGTGCCTTGCGTTCAACAGTCGTTGTCTGGTTGCCGGGGCTGTTTGTGGCTGGTGCTGCCCTGCGGAGCTGGAGCCGTTCCGTTGCCGGGCGACAGCTGATTGATCGCTGGAAGCTGGCCCTGCCGATAGTGGGAGAACTCTATTTCAGTTATGCTGTTTCGGTGTTTTCGCGGACCCTGGCAACCTTGCTGGGAAGCGGTATTCCCATTGTTGAATCGCTACGGATGTCGTTGGGCACCTTGAATAACCGCGTGCTGGAACAGGGGATGGGGACGGCGATACATCAGGTGGAAGAGGGGGGACGGCTCTCGGTGGCACTTGAGCAGCAGCAGTTAATGCCGCCTTTGGCCTTGCGGATGCTGGGGGTAGGGGAGGCAACCGGTGCTCTTGAAGAGATGCTGTCTGATATTGCCGAACACCTTGAGGCTCTGGTTGAGGAACGTTTGAAAATACTGGCAACTGCCATTGAACCGGCGGTGATGCTGCTTATGGGGCTGGTGATCGGTGTCATTATTGTTGCCATGTATCTGCCGATCTTTAAACTGGGTGGGACTATAGGGGGATAGACACTAGTTGAAAATATATTAAATAAATGGAGGTACATGTGTTGAGTCCGAATAAGAAATCGTTTGTTAATTGCCTGTTGGTCTGTTTTCTCGTCGTTATGATGAACGTAGTTGGATACGCTGCTGATGGTCCGTTTGTCATTAAGAATGACAGGCTGGAATTTCCTGACGGTTCAAGCGTTGCAACTGCACCACGGGATGGTAAGAGCATTTTAAACGGTAGCGGTGCTCCCGGCATCTTAACCGCTCAACCGGGTGATTTCTATCTTGATACCCAGAATAGCAGGTTGTATGGCCCGTACTCAGGTTCTTGGGGAAGCGGAGTGTCGCTGGTAGGCCCGCAGGGGCCGCAGGGGACTACTGGGGCCACAGGCCCTCAAGGCCCTGCTGGTAGCTGTACGGGCAACTGTGGCGGTAGTCCAACTCTACTGAGCTATATGACCTATAATTGGAACTCTGGCGTGATTTCCAATGGTACAACGGACTTGAGCCAGATTGTAAGTTTCTATTCATATCCAAACGGTGGTATCTATGGCTACAATTCAAATCTGGGTTTTCGTTTCACCGCTGATGGTAAAGTTGTCTATTACTTCCTGCAGTATCTTGACAGTGGTTTTGTCGATCAAAATTTTCCTCTTACTCCCATTGCGGGTGGTCGTTGGTGGTACACCACAATAAATGGTCATGCGGCCTTACAGGTTGATGCATCGGCGGTGCATTATGCAATGCCTGATGTATACTTTACTGCCTATAATGGTAACTTGGTGTTGGGAGATATTGTACCCAGTCCTGCGGTTGCTCTGCCACAAACAGCATTATTCAGCACTGCAATGATAAGCGGTAAGAGTATCATCGTTGACTCCCCATCTGGTAAAATGAGACTGACCTTTTCATCAGGAGGAACAGCAAGCGGAATTGATAGCAACGGCAAAGCTGTTAGTGGCAGTTGGTCAATAACAGCTGATGGTCTGCTGGATATTGCAGCAACAATCAAACTTAAAATCGTTGGGGGAGCGGGCAATTCATTGCTGGTAACCTACACAAACGCAAAATATCTCGCGAGTACAACAGAGCTTGGACCGATAAATCTCCAAATTTATTGAAATGATCAGGATGCTATGAACAGCACACAACACAGAAAACTTAGCGAAATAATGGCTGATCTTGATGCTCTCAGTCCGGAAGAGATTGATCTGGTGCTGGCCCATCAGGCAGCCCAGGGGGGGCGGTTTGGCGAGGCAGCCCGCGCCCTGGGGCTGGTGGATGAGACCACCGTGGCCCAGGCTCTGGCGCAGCAGTTTGGATTGCCCTTTATTGATCTGGATAGTGCCAAAATAGATCAGACGCTGTTTGACAGTGTCCCTTCTGACCTGCTGTATCGCTATCATTGCGTACCGGTTGAACAGGATGGTGAACTGTTGACCCTTGCCATTGCCGACCCTACCGATGTCCTGTTGCTGGATGAGCTTGAGCTGGTGCTTGATCGGCCATTATGTTTTGCCGTTGCTGCCGCGCCTGCTATTAACAAGCTGCTGAAGGGGGGAGAAGGTACCAGACGGGTTCTGCGGGATGTATCGGAAGATTTTCTGCTGCAGCTGGTGAAAGAAACCGATAACGGCGAAGAGGTGCTTTCTCTGGAAAGCCTTTCATCAGACACCGCCTCCAGCCCGATTGTCAAGCTGATCAATACTACCCTGCTGGATGCCCTGGAAAGGCGCACCAGTGATATTCATATTGAAACCGGACATGCCGGTGTTTCCATCAAATATCGGATTGACGGCGTGCTGTATCAGGCCAATGATCCGATTGATCTGCATTTTCAGGGGCCGATCATCTCCCGTCTGAAGATCATGAGTGAGCTGGATATCTCAGAGCGGCGCATCCCGCAGGACGGACGTTTCAAGATCCGGCTGGGGGAAAAGGCAATTGACTTCCGGGTATCGATTATGCCCAGCGCCCATGGTGAAGATGCCGTTATCCGTATTCTGGATAAAGAAAGTATTGCCGCAGAAATGAAGGGTTTAAGTCTTGAACATCTGGGGATCCACCCCCGTGAACTGGTCCGTATCAGGCGCAAGATTCGTGAGCCGTACGGCATGGTGCTGGTAACCGGCCCCACCGGTTCCGGCAAGACCACCACGCTCTATGCTGCCCTGACTGAGATCCACACCGGTCTGGACAAGATCATTACCATTGAAGACCCGGTTGAATACCTGCTTAACGGCATTTTGCAGATTCCGGTCAATGAAAAAAAAGGGCTGACCTTTGCCCGTGGCCTGCGTTCCATCCTGCGTCACGACCCTGACAAGATCATGGTGGGGGAGATCCGCGACCCGGAAACCGCCCAGATAGCGGTACAGTCTGCCCTGACGGGCCACCTGGTATTTACCACCGTGCATGCCAACAACGTGCTGGATGTTATCGGCCGTTTTACCCACATGGGGCTTGATCCCTACAACTTTGTTTCATCACTTAACTGCGTTATGGCCCAGCGTCTGGTACGCAAGGTCTGTCCCAAGTGTCGCCGTCCGGTTGAGCTGACTGATCAGCAGTTGTCTGATGCCGGTATTGACCCTGCTGTCCGTGCAACCGCAACGTTTTTTGAGGCGGTTGGATGTGAGGCCTGTAACCAGACCGGCTACCGTGGGAGGTCAGCCATTGTTGAGATGCTGGAGATGAATGATGAACTGCGGGATATGATTGTTGCCAAGACACCGGCGGTAAAGTTGAAGCAGGCGGCACGGGAACAGGGCACCGTCTTTTTGCGTGATGCGGCAGTGGAAAAACTGTGCGCCGGTGATACCACGCTGCAGGAAATCAACCGCGTGACATTTGTGGAATAGGTGGTACGCTTTTAAACCTTATCTGTGCAGGATACACATGTCCCAGATAAAGGGCGCGGCGGTTGGTGGCTAGACGTGCCAGGGGTTGTACAGGGTTAAGCCATCGATATGCATAAAGTCTTTCGTGTTGCGCGTTGCCAGTGGATAGCCGTGTGTTAAGGCGATGGCTGCGATGAGGGCGTCTTCTGTGGATGTTCCATGACCTGATCTGCGTCGTGCTGCAACTATGGCGGCGTAGTGAGACGTAGATGACGCGTCAAAGGGGAGGCATCTGCCGGCAAAGTCCCGAGCAAACATCTCGGAGGCTGCATCTGCCAGCATCTGCCGCCGTTTACCGGCAGGCAGCAGTGCGATGCCGAGCTGGATTTCAGCCTGGGTGATTGCAGAGATGTAGAATAGCTCATGGGTACGCTGTGCGAACCAGTCCATTACCGCCTGTTCAGGACAGCTCCGCATCAACTCAGAGATAACGTTTGTGTCCAGGAGAATACCAGCCATTATTTGTCAAACTCCGGTGGATTCCTGATCTCTTGCCGTAGGGGGATGGGAAGGGTTTCAATCCCCAATGTTTCAAAGCGACGATGGATGGTTTCGGCAAGGTTCTGATCCCCTGACGGCAATTGCATGGTTTGCGAGAGGATGGCCCGCGCTTCTGCCTCCATGGATCGCCCGTGTTGAGCGGCCACCTGACGGAGTTGTTCCTTTACCTGCGTATCAAGGTTTCTGATGGTAAGCGATGCCATGGTACACCTCCATTCGTAATCAATGATTGCATTGTAATCATTGATTGCAAACCCTGCAAGTGAAGAATCTGCTCGCCAGGCCGCCAAGACTGCTTCAACAGCAAACGCCCCTTCCGAATGAACCGGAAGGGGCGTCGTACATTATACAGCAGGTTGCAACTTACTTGACGATGATCTGATCCAGTACCAGGGTGCCCAACCTGACGGTCAGATGGTTGTTAATGATACTTAGTCGTTCCTGAAATATTATAACATTTTGTAATTATTAGTTTATATTTGCTTTA
>DAIQQT010000250.1:0-4777 GCA_036786685.1 Trichlorobacter sp. | reverse complement strand
TCCGGACCGGTTATGGAACGGTCCACATGGGATTCTGCCGCAAAATGAACCACAGCATCAACTTTCTCACCGGAAAGCAAGGAAGCCACCAGTGCCGCATCCCCAATATCTCCTTTAACAAAACGATAGTTGGGGTCCTGCTCAACTTCCGTCAGGTTTTTCAGATTACCGGCATAGGTCAGGGCATCAAGGTTAATGACCCGGCAAGCGGGATTCAGCGGCATAAAGCGGTTGATGAAATTGGAACCGATAAAACCGGCCCCGCCGGTTACCAGCAGGGCGGTGGGCTGAAACTGTTTTTCAGACATGGACTGTTCCTTACGTAGAGTAAGCGGTTGTATACCATAGCGTGACGGCAAGGGGAAGTCTGAGATAGCTACTCCCCGTCAGCAGCCAGCCCGAATTTGGACAGCTTATAGCGATAGGAACGGAATGACATCCCCAGCAGATCAGCGGCCTTGGTCTTGCTACCGCCTGATTTCTCCAGCGCCTTCACCAGATACTGTTTTTCCAGATTTTCAAGAGCCGGCTCCAGATCGATCCCTTCATCAGGTATCTCAATTGCAGCATGCAGGTCAAAGCGTTTGATCGCCCCCCTGACCTGGGCAGGCAGACTCTCCAGGGTAATCCGCTCACGGTCAAGCACCAGACTGCGTTCAATGATATTCTCCAATTCCCGGACATTACCCGGAAATGGATAGGCCATCAGGCATTTAAGCGCCTCTGAAGTAACAATACCTCCAGTACCGCAATGCTTCCTGACCAGATGCTCAACCAGCAGTGGAATATCTTCAACCCGTTCCCGCAGGGGTGGCATCACCACCTGGACCACATTGATCCGGTAGTAAAGATCCTCACGAAAGGTTCCTTCCTTTACCTGCTGCGCCAGATCACGGTTAGAGGCAGCCAGCAGACGCACATCAACCTTTTTGGTGGTTGAGCCTCCCACCCGGCGCACCTCCCTCTCTTGAATAACCCGCAGCAAACGGGTCTGCATTGCCAGCGGCAGCTCACCGATCTCATCCAGAAAAACCGTGCCACCATTTGCCTGCTCAAACAGCCCGGCCCGTTCTCCCACAGCACCGGTAAAGGCCCCTTTGACATGGCCGAACAGCTCACTTTCAATCAGGTTTTCAGGGATTGCGCCACAATTGACCGCCACAAACGCTTTATTTTTACGACTACTGCCTTCATGAATCGCCTTGGCAGCCAACTCCTTGCCGGTACCGCTTTCACCGGAAACAAGCACCGTGGTCTGGGATTCAGCCACCTTGCGCAGCAGGTTAAAGACCTCCTTCATCCGCTGCGATGTACCGACAATACCGCCATATCCTTCGCAAACACCGGCCTTTTCACGCAGCTGCCGGTTTTCACGTTTCAGATCACGCTTTTCCAAGGCATTCTTAACCAGGATCTTGATCTCATCAACCTTGAACGGCTTGGCCAGGTAATCATAGGCCCCCAGCTTCATCGCCTCAACCGCCTGCTCGGCCGTTGAAAAAGCTGTCACCAAGAGTACAGCCGTATCCGGCTTGCTCTCTTTAATCTGCGCAAGCAGTTCCAGGCCGCTTAAGCCCGGCATCTGCACATCTGAAATCACCAGATCAATAGGCGAGGCAGCCAGTCGGATCAGTGCGGTGGCTGCGTCAGCTGCCGTCAGCACCTCATATCCCTCACGCTCAAGCAGGATCGAGATAAACTCCCGCATGCTCAATTCATCATCAACAACCAGAATTCTGGTTCTCACCAGGCCCCTCCTCCATCATCGGCAAAAAAAGTGTCATTATCGTCCCACCTCCGTCACGGGGGGTGGCCTGTACCACCCCGCCATGTCCCTCCATAATCCGGTAGACGGTTGCCAGCCCCAACCCGGTACCAGCCGGTTTTGTGGTCCAGAACGGCTCAAACAGATGCCGACAGGTAGTATCATCCATCCCCCCCCCTTGATCCGCAACCATCAGGCAGAGCCGGGAAAAAGTCCTGCCGTCATCATCGACACCCGACTGCAGCTCTGCAGAGACCACAACCTCTCCACCATCCGGCATGGCATCAGCGGCATTATGCAGTAGATTCAGAAGAACCTGCTGTAACTGGTCACGGTCCGCCCAGGCCGTGAAGTCCTCTGACAGATCCAGCACAAGCCTGATCTTGTCAAAGCGGCTATCGGCCACCAGCAACGCTTGCAGATCCTTTGCCAGCTGACTGAGGTTAAATCGTTCGCAACGGGGAGGAGTCGGTCGGGCATAGGCCAGAAAGTCAGTAATCAGCCCATTGAGACGGTCAGACTCCCGTAAGACAATGGCAAGCAATCTGGATTCATGGTCACGCAGGCTGCCATGCTCCGAGAGAAGCTGGACTGAACCGCTGATGGCAGCCAAAGGATTACGGATCTCATGGGCCATACGGGCTGACAGTTCACCAAGGGCTGCCAGACGGTCCGACCGTTTCAGGGCCAACTCCATCTGTTTCAGGTTGGTCAGGTCTTTGAGTGTTACAATCAGGCCTGCTGTTTCCCCCTTCAGATTTCTGAACGGAACAGTGGCATAACCAATGGTCAAAGGAGTACCTGTTGCCGGACGATAGTAAAACTCTCCATGCAGGTGCTGTTCAAGGGCCACGCCAGCCGCGGTTAGTGCAGGAAATACCGCACTGACGGGACGCCCGTAGGCCTGGAGCTGGGTCATACCGGTAATTCTTTCCACATAGGGATTAAAGACCCTGATCAGGCCATCCCGGGTAATGGTCAACAAACCACTTTCCAGGTTTTCCACAATCGTACTATGCAGTTGTTTTAGCTCTTCGTAGTTGACCTCGGTCAACCTGGCCCGTTCAGCCAGATGACTGCCCATGATGGCAGCCAGAACAAACCCTATCAGATGCAAAAAGATGGTGTAAAAAACCACCACATTTCCCCGCTGCAGGGCAGCATCCGGGCTCAGACCGATCTCCTGCAACAGACCATAATACTGCAGATCAACCATTGCTCCGTAGAGAATCAGACAGAGTGCAGCGGTATACAATGCCTGCTGCCGATTCAGCAGCATACCGGCACTCATGATGGCCAGCAGGTAGAGAAACGAGTACGGGCTGGCAATACCGTCTGTCAACATCAGGAGCAGCGTAACAAACAGGATATCCCAGACAATTTGCAGGCGGGTAAGGGGAAGGAGCCACCCCTGGCGGCGTAACGCCACCAGGGAGACAACTGAAACACAGCAGGCAAGTACCATCAACTCTATGACACCACGGAACTGGATGTCGCTGATCGCTTCAGTATCGCTTAATTTCAGGATGATGGTTGACGCCAGAAAGAGGACGATCACCACAATTCTGGCATAAATAAAGAGCCGTAGACGGCGCTCGGTTTTCATCAATTATCCGCCAACAGCACCTGCCAGTTTAAAGATCGGCAGATACATGGCAACAACCAGTCCACCAACCGTGGTGCCCAGAAACACCATCAGCAACGGCTCCATCATGGCGGTCATGGCAGAGACCGCATCATCCACTTCATCATCATAAAAATCAGCAATCTTGGTGAGCATGGCATCCATGGCACCGGTAGCCTCACCAACGGCAATCATCTGTACCACCATGGGAGGAAAGATGCCACAGGCCTGCAGCGGCTCAGCCATGGTTTTACCTTCGGAAATGGCCTGACGCACCCCATAAATCGCCTCTTCTACAATCTTGTTACCGGCAGTCTTGGCAACGATCTCCAGACCGTCCATGATCGGCACCCCGGAACTGACCATGGTGCCCAGGGTACGGGTGAATTTGGCCACTGACACCTTACGGATCAGCGGACCGGCAACCGGGGCTTTGAGAAACATGGCATCCATTTTTTTCCTGCCGCCTGGGGTCGAGTAATATTTCTTAATACCCCAAACCATTGCAAAAAAAGCAGCGATAATAACGATAATATACTTTAACAGGAAGTTGGAAAGCCCAATGACAAACTTCGTCGGACCAGGCAGTTCACCACCGAAATCAGCAAACATCTTGGCAAAGGTGGGGATAACAAACACCAGAATAACGCCAACCACAATCACCGCAATCGACATAATAGTGGTTGGATAGACCATGGCCCCCTTGATCTGCTTCTTCAGCTTCATGGCCTTTTCAATATAGGCTGCCAAACGGTTCAGGATGGTATCCAGAATACCGCCGATCTCGCCGGCAGCCACCAGGTTAACAAACAGCTGATCAAACGCCTTGGGATGTTTTGCCAGTGCATCAGCAAAGGTAGAACCGCTCTCAACACTTTCCTTAACCTTTAGAAGAATTTCCTTAAAAGCAGGCTTTTCCTGCTGCGATGACAGGATATCAAGACACTGGACCAGTGGCAGACCGGAATCAATCATGGTGGCAAACTGCCGGGTAAAGATAACCAGATCCTTGGTATCAACCTTGCCTCCACCAAAACTGGGCATTTTGATCTGGACACCTTTGGACTGCTCCTTGACAATAATATTCTGCAAGCCTGCCTTTTTCAGCTGAGACTCCACTGATGCGGCATCAGGGGCATCAGTAACGCCTTTTTGAGCTGCTCCAGTACGGGTTTTACCTTCCCAAGTAAACGTTGGCATGCTGTTCCTCCTTCAAAAATACGCCTTATTTTATCGGCGGGGCTGCTGACGCATTCCCATGGCAGGGTTGTTAATCATCTGACGCAGTTCATCAGGATCTGAAGAACGGCCCATGGCATCATCAAGGGTAATCAAGCGCCGGGTATACAGAGAATAGAGCGACTGATTCATGGTCATCATGCCAAATT
>DAIQQT010000249.1:0-4787 GCA_036786685.1 Trichlorobacter sp. | reverse complement strand
GGGCTGGAGAAGCTGCTGTTTGAGCTGGAGATGCCGCTGATGGAGATCATGACCCGGATGGAACAGCATGGTGTGCTACTGGACCTGGGCTATCTGGCTGAACTGGGTCAGGGTTTTGGCCAGCGGATGCAGGAGCTGGAAAAGCGGATCATTGAGCTGGCAGGCGGTCCGTTTAACCTCAACTCTCCCAAACAGCTGGAAGAGGTACTGTTTGAACGGCTGGGCCTGCAGGCAGGCAAGAAGACCAAGGGCAAGACCGGACGTTCCACTGACAATGAGGTGCTGACCGGCCTGGCAGAGGAACATGAGATTGCCAAACTGCTGTTGGATTACCGCGGGCTGACCAAGCTGAAATCAACCTATACCGACGCATTGGCCAAGCTGACCGACAAACAGGGCCGTGTCCACACCTCCTATAACCAGGCGGTGACTGCCACCGGACGACTCTCCTCATCAGATCCCAACCTGCAGAATATCCCGATCCGTACCGACGAAGGCCGCCGTATCCGCGAGGCGTTCATTGCACCGCCCGGTTGCGTGATTCTGGCAGCCGACTACTCCCAGATCGAGCTGCGGGTGCTGGCCCATCTCTCGCAAGATCCGGTCTTCTGTGATGCCTTCAGTCAGGACGAGGATATCCATACCCGTACCGCCAGTGAGGTATTCGGCCTGTTCCCGGAGATGGTGACCAGCGAGATGCGACGTCAGGCCAAGACCATCAACTTCGGCATCATCTACGGTCAGGGGTCGTTTTCTCTGGCCAAACAGCTCGGGGTTGCCCGCAATGTGGCCGAGAAATTTATTGCTGCCTATAAAGAGCGCCACAGCGGGGCAATCGCCTTTCTCGAGTCCTGCATCGCCAGCGCAAAAGAGACAGGATATGTCACAACTATTTTAGGGCGTAAACTGCCGATTGCAGACATCACCAGCTCCAACGGCAACCTGCGTTCCTTTGCGGAACGCAACGCAATTAACTACCCGATTCAGGGCTCGGCAGCAGATATCATCAAACAGGCTATGTTGGGGGTGGATCGTGCCATCCGTACCCAAGGGCTGCAGAGCCGCCTGATCATGCAGGTGCATGATGAACTGGTCTTTGAGGTGCTGGAGACAGAACTGGAACAGATGCGGGCTCTGGTGAACCGGGAGATGTCGCAGGCGGTAGCCTTAAAGGTGCCGTTGAAGGTAGATATTCAGTGGGGAAAAAACTGGAGTGAGGCGCATTAACCTGAAAACGGCAGTTGGCGTTCCCCCGGCTTCGCTCCGACGCCCGAAATCTGTAGCTCTAGGGCTTATTTCGCTACAGCCGATAAACTCGCCCTGCAGGCTCAGACAGTATCGGCTGCTTTACGCTTCATTTTGCCAAGAGCTACAACGATCTACGGGCGAGTCGCTCTCTCGGGGGACCGCCAACTGCCGAATCCAGGATTAATCATGAAATCTGAGCAGTGTCAGGCCATTGTCCTTTCAACCCTCAACTACGGCGAGAGCGACCGGATTGTCTCACTCTTGACCCTGGAACATGGGCGCCTGCGGGGTTTTGCCAAGTCTGCACGGGCCAGCCGCAAGCGGTTTGGCGGGCAGCTGGAGCCGACCAACCGGCTTGAAGTAACCTTGTCCCTGAAAGAAGATGGCTTAAGCAGGATTGAGCGGATCGAGCAGAACAGCTGTTACCCGGAACTACGCGAACAGCTTGAATCTCTGGCCCTGGCACTGTATGCTTGCGAACTGGTTGAGGCGTTGACCCCGGAAGGACATCCCCTGCCCAGGCTGTTCAGGCTGCTGTCCACCCTGTTTGATCATTTGACAGCCCAAACAGGTTCAGCAGCAGACCGTAGATTTTTTGAAATAAACGTCCTTAATATTCTGGGTTATCGTCCGGTACTGGATACAGCACTGCTGCAACCGCTTTCTGATTGTATGAAGACCGGCAGTTTTGGAAAAATCAGGTTTTCTGATGCAGAACTGGAGGCAGCAGGGCGCCTGCTTGATCGCCAGATCAGCAGCCACTGTACCCACCCATTGAAAAGCAGGGCATTTCTTGACAATCTGAACTGAAAGCCGTTGAAGGAGCAAGGATTCGCTATGAGGCACCGCATATACAGCAGACTACTCGCACCTGCAGCACTGTTCAGTTCTGTACTGATGCTGCTTCTGGCACAGATCAGCTGGGCTGCCCCCGGTTTTGATCTGGATCTGAAAGAGCTGAAAAAACCTTCTCAGCCTGCTGCTCCCAAGAAGGCTGCCCCACCCAGAAAAAAGAAGAGTGAGGCCAAGGCAGCGCCAAAGAAACAACCAGCGGTTGCAGATACAAAGCCTGCAATCAAGCAGCCTGAAATCACCCTTACCCCACTGTTACAACCTGTTCCTGAGCAGTCAGAACTGATCCTGCATCGAGGAGATAATCCCTGCCAACTTGCTGAACGGGTTGCTGTTGCACTGGCCCGCACGGTTCCAACAGAACTGCTGCTGAATGGGCTGGATTTGAAACCGGTTGCAACGGTGAATCATGGGCAACTGGATCTTATGGTAACCTGCGGACTTCAGGTTGCCGAGGCCTATACCTACAGCCGCCTGCTGGAGGAACATCAGGTTGCATTGGTAAACATCAGGGGGGATGAAACATCAGGTCAGACAGCACAAAAAATCATAGATGCCCTTGCCCTCTCTTACCAGCAGGAACACGTAGAGAAAGAGATCGACGACGGTACACGCATCTACCTCTTTCCGGCAGATGCGCAGCGACAACGCCCATTACGGCTGGTTGTACAGCCCTGAACCAAAGGCTAGCGTAACCTGCTACGGGCATTGCCGTACTGGAAGAATGCAATCAGGTGAAACTCATCCTTGTCGTAGCTTTTTGGAAAGTTCCCCATCGGTCCAATCAGGCGTAATGTCCGAAACACCTCGTCATCAAGGACCCTGCTACCGGAACTTTCCAGTAACTGAACCTTCTTGATCTCACCATTTCTGTTAAAGGTGATTTTTACCGGCGTAACTCCCTCAATCCCCTTAAGCGCTGCCTCCTGCGGGTAGCGCCAGACCCCGTATACCGCAGTCTCAAAACGTTTCAGGAAAGAACCGAACTGAATATCATCGGTATTGAGACCGATACGGGTTGAACCATCATCAATATCATCGGCAAAACGACGACGATAACTCTCTTCCAGCCTGGCCATCCGACTGGCACTGGGGGTAAGATTGGGCTGGGGTTTGGTGCCTCCGCCGCCCCCTGTTCCAACCTGCTGCTGTGGCTTGCGACGCAGCAGTTCATTGACCGAACTGCCCGCTTCAGACGGCCTTGCAGGTGGGCCAACCGGACCGGGACGTCCTGAAGGAGCAGAAGGCTTAACCCTGGCTGTTTGACCTGTTGGAGCTGTTCTGGCAGTGGGAGCTACCGGCATTGCCTGCCGGGGGGCAGTTTCTTTGGCAACACGGCGGCGTTTGTCAGACGGACGTGCTTTCTGGTCCTGCTGCGGGGGTGGCGGAGTCTTGAGCTCCGGCATATCCTGGAGGTCAATAAAAGTGGGCTCCGAAATCAGCTGTTGTTGCTTTTTAGGCCAGAGATACAACGTTACAAAGACTGCCACGTGCAGCACAATTGAAATGAGCAGCAGGTACAGAAACGTCTTTTCTACATACTGATCTGACGACATCCCTCTGGCCAGGGGTACATCCTCCCGAAAACTGGAAAGGGGATGCTTAAAATCCGCATCCCCTCTCGTTGTTTCGTCTCTCCGCTCTGACGTTGACCTTAAAAGGTCCTCTGGCGAGTTCCTTCACAGTTGGGTCTCAATATGCCGCTTCAGGCAATTCCCGCACAACTCTCGGGCAGCTCAACCACGGCAGGGAACGATTCCCGTTTCAACAAGTATTCCGCCCGGGCGCTACAGGTACAACGGGCAGAGCAGAGAGCAATTGGTTACGGTTTTATCCTAGACCCAGCAGACTTTTTTTTCAAGCGCTTTATGCACAGGAACCGAGGTAGCTCTGCAAACGCGTCAAATCAGCCATCAACGCCTCAAACCCGGGAAAGGTAAGGGATTGCGGGCCGTCAGACAGTGCTTTTTCCGGCTCCGGGTGCACTTCTACCAACACCCCGTGGGCACCGGCCACCAAGGCCGCTTTGGACATGGGGTTTACCAGACTGCGCTTGCCGGTAGCATGGGAGGGATCTACCATGACCGGCAGGTGGGTGATCTCCTTGACCAGCGGCACCATTGCCAGATCAAGGGTGTTGCGGGTGGCGGTCTCAAAGGTACGGATACCCCGCTCACAGAGGATAACCTGCTCATTCCCTTCAGCCAGGATATATTCGGCGGCCGCCAGAAACTCTTCAATAGTAGCACTCATACCACGCTTCAGCAGGATCGGCTTTCTGATCTTGCCCAGCTCCCGCAACAGGTCAAAATTCTGCATGTTGCGGGCACCGACCTGTAGCAGGTCAGCATACTCCGCAACAAGACCAACGTTGTCCGGGCTCATCACCTCAGTAACAATCGGCAGTCCGGTGGCCTCACGGGCCTTGGCCAACAGCTTCAAGCCTTCTTCCCGTAACCCCTGAAAGGTGTGAGGGCCTGTACGGGGCTTGAATGCCCCCCCGCGCAGCAGATCTGCCCCGGTCTGTTTGACAAAACGGGCCGTTTTCAGAATCTGCTCTTCCGACTCCACCGCACAGGGGCCGCCCACCACCACCGGGCGCTGCCCTTCGCCGATCTTGACTCCGGCAACGTCAACAATCGTATTTTCAGGATGGAAGTCACGGGACACCAGCTTGTACGGCTTGG
>DAIQQT010000248.1:0-4794 GCA_036786685.1 Trichlorobacter sp. | reverse complement strand
CCCCGCTTTCTGGGCAGCCCGCCAACGCCGCTCTCCGGCAATGATTTCGTAGAAACCATCCTTACTGGTAACCACCAGCGGTTGTATGATTCCTTTCTCACGAATCGAGGCCGCCAGTTCTTCGAGCTTATCGGCAGCGAACTGTTTGCGCGGTTGATTCCGGTTCGGCCGTATCTGTTCGATGGGGCAGAGAAAAAAACTTTTTTCGTCCGCTGTGGCAATCACCGGCAGCAGCGCAGCCATTCCCTTCCCCAGCCCTCCTTTTTTAAGCATTGGCTGTCTCCCGTTGTATCAGTTCACGGGCCAACTGCAGGTAGGCTGCTGCTCCTCGTGAGGTAATATCGTAATAGATAATCGGTTTGCCGTGGCTGGGTGCCTCGGAAAGCCGGACATTGCGAGGAATCACCACCTCAAAGGCTTCCCTGGGGAAGTGTGCCCTGATTTCGTCTTCAACATCCTTTGAGAGACGGTTGCGTGCATCGGCCATGGTCAACAGTATCCCTTCGATGGTGATCCGGGGATTCAACCCTTTCTGCACCAGGCGAATGGTGTTCAGAATTTGCGACAGACCCTCCATGGCGTAAAACTCGCACTGCAGCGGGATTAATACCGTGTCGGCAGCAGTCATGGCATTGACCGTCAGCAGGCTTAATGATGGTGGGCAATCGATCAAGATATAACGATAGCGATCCTGAAATGTTTCAAGCGCCTGCTTCAATCTCAGCTCACGCCCGATGGCAGCAGCCAGCTCCAGCTCCGCCCCGGCGAGATCGGTGGTTGACGGCAGAATATGCAGATAGGGATGCCCCGTATCCACCACCAGTGACGCCGGATCTGCATCGTTGATTAACAGGTCGTACACCGAATGTTGCAGCTGGTTTTTATCAACTCCAACACCACTGGTAGCATTCCCCTGGGGATCAATATCCACCAGCAGGGTCGGCCGTTCCGCTGCAGCCAAAGCGGCGGCGAGGTTGATGGCGGTGGTGGTTTTACCCACGCCGCCCTTCTGGTTGGCAATGCAGATAACTTTTGGCATAACCTGCTGTTCTGTATGAGGAAGTAAGGAAATCACCGGATTGGCGCGAGGGGTGAACGGTAGCATAAACCCGGAAGTGCTGCAACGAAACTTTTTAAACAGCAGACGGCATGGACCAACAGTTACCGCAGATACGAACGAACGCCTCATCAGGTAGCACAGACAGATCAAATTTCCTACCTGTAGGCCCATCAAATGTAAGGCCGACACAGTGCAGCATCAAACGACCCGCTGGCGGGCCGCCGTATATCGGATCACCGACAATCGGCAATCCTGCCGCAGCCATATGCACTCTGATCTGGTGCGTCCTGCCGGTACGAGGCTCCGCCTGGACAAGCGCATGTCCTTCAACGGCCTTGAGCAGACGGCACTCAGTCAATGCCGCCTTGCCCCCCGGCATCACACCCCAGCGGGAGCTTCCCAGCTTAGCGATTGCACCTTCCGCAACCCAGCGCTGCTCCACCGGTGTACCAGCAATCAGCGCCAGATACCGTTTTCTGATGCGACCGTGTTTGAAAAGTTCTGAGAGCCAGGCTGCTGCATGTCGATGTTTGGGAAATAACATCAGGCCTGAGGTACCTCGATCCAGTCGATGAACAACGCGCACCGGTTCATTAATCTGTTGCCGGGCAAACTCTTCGGCAACCCAGTATTCAAGGGTACCCTTCAACTGATAGGGAGTGCGCTGGCTGGCAACGCCGGACGGTTTGGCAACTGCCAGCAGATCGTGGTCTTGATAGACGACCGCTTCCGGGTCCAGCACCAGCTCACGGAATTCACCCGGCTGCATAATGCCGACGGTCAGCTGACTCCCCGTCGGTACGGCACGTGAAGCAACCCGCACCATCCCCTGATTAACCGCGCAGCCACCGCGCTCGATAATTCGCCGAGCCTCGCTCTTGGTGATCTCAGCAACGGTCGCCAATGCCTCATCAAGACGCGCACCCCCCAGAGCAGCCGATATCGTGAAATTTTTGATCATACCCATCCAAGTAGCACAGAACAGGGCCCCGCGGCAACCAAAGCCACTGGTATTCATGCAGCAAATTTGATAGTGTGGCTCATCATGTCGCTTGCCCACCCTCCATCACCGCTGCTGCGTGGCCCGGTTTCCCTTGTTCACCTGCTGTTGCGTTCACTGCTCCGACCGGGAAGCCGGGCCGTTGACGCCACCTGCGGTAACGGCAAAGACACCTGCCTGCTGGCTGAACTGGTGGGCCCACAGGGTCATGTCTGGGCCATTGATATCCAGAGAACCGCACTGGAGCGTACAGCCGCGCGACTACCGGACGAGTTGCGAAAACGGGTGACACTGCTGCATGCCGGACATGAACAACTGCTAGAGCTGGTGGAAACGCCCCTGCATGCTGTGGTTTTCAACCTGGGCTGGCTACCGGGGGCGGATCACCAGATAACAACAACGACTTCAACCACGCTCTCAGCACTGGAAGGGGCATGTCATCTGCTTGCACCTGCAGGCATGCTGTTCATCACCTGCTATCCCGGACATCCTGAAGGGGCCTCCGAGGCTGCCGCTGTTGTCGACTGGTGCAGCAGGCTCCCAGCAGATGCTTATTTCGTCTGGCGCATGGCACAGCCCAATGTCACCGCAGAGGCTCCGTTTACCCTGTTGGTGCAGACTAACAGCACTAACCAAGATACTCATCAGGACAGGCAGGCATCTGTCACTTTACAATCAAGTATATCCATTCTATAAATATTAATTGTTTTTCAGCCGGAAATCCCAGAGGGACCGTAGTGACTGAACTGATTCAATACATAGGCCGCACCACCCTGAACCTGCTACAGGAGCTCGGGCAGATCGGTCGTTTTCTGGCCTATGCCCTGTATTCCCTTGTAAGCCACCCGGGCCGTCCGGTGCATATCCTGAAACAGATCCGCTTTATTGGTGCAAAATCGCTGTTTGTCATTGTACTGACCGCCGCCTTTACCGGAATGGTGCTTGGGCTACAAGGCTACTACACCCTGACAAAGTTCGGTTCGGAAGGTATGCTGGGAACTGCCGTAGCCCTTTCCCTGATTCGCGAACTGGGGCCGGTTCTATCAGCCCTGATGGTGACTGGTCGTGCCGGTTCAGCCATTACCGCCGAAATCGGCATCATGCGGATAAGCGAGCAGATCGATGCGTTGGAAACCATGGCGCTGGATCCATACAAATATCTGATTTCACCGAAATTTATTGCTGCCATGATCTCGATGCCGCTGCTCTGTGCTATCTTCGATGTGGTAGGTATTTATGGAGGCTGGGTGGTCGGCGTAAAACTGCTCGGAGTGAACCCCGGTGCCTATTTTAGTGAAATGTATAAATCAGTGGTCTGGAAAGACGTCTATTCCGGCATCGTCAAGTCATTTTCGTTCGGCATCATTATCGCCTGGATCGGTTGCTACAAAGGCTACTACGCCGGACATGGCGCTGAAGGCGTTTCCAAAGCCACCACCGAGTCTGTGGTGCTGACATCTGTCCTGATACTGGTCTGGGACTACTTCCTGACCTCGATACTACTATGATAGAACTACGTAATCTCCATAAACGTTTTGGCAGCCAGACTGTTTTGAACGGCTTGGACCTGACCATACCGGCCGGGAAAATAACCGCCGTCATTGGCCCCAGCGGCGAAGGCAAGAGTGTTCTCCTCAAGCATATGATCGGCTTGCTGCAACCTGATCAGGGCGACGTGCTGGTTGATGGCAAAAGCATCGTGGGGCTACGGCGCTCACAGCTTAACCAGGTGCGGGAAAAATTTGCCATGGTATTCCAGAATGCGGCCTTATTTGACTCCATGACCGTCTATGAAAATGTCGCCTTCCCATTGCAGGAGAAAACAGCCCTCAGCAAGGCCCAAATTGATGAACGGGTAGCCACCTCCCTGCAGGAGGTCGGCCTTAGAAACGTCAACCACAAATACCCTGACGAGCTGTCCGGCGGCATGAAAAAGCGTGTCGGCCTGGCCCGTGCCCTGCAACTGGAACCCCGGTTCATTCTGTTTGATGAGCCCACCACCGGACTTGACCCGGTTATACGACGGGCCATTCATCAGCTGATCGGGGAGACTCAGCAAAAATTCGGTTTTACCGCCGTAATCGTCTCCCACGACATTCCTGATATTTTTGACGTGGCGCACCACGTTGCCATGCTCTACCGTGGCCAGATTTTACAGTTCGGCAGCGCAGAGGAAATCAAGGCATCGGACCATCCGGTGGTGCATCAGTTTATCAGCGGCAGCCTGGAAGGGCCGCTTAACAGTGGAGTCGCATAACTATGAATAACGCAAAACTAGAGCTTACTGTCGGCATTTTTATGCTGCTTGGCATCATCTGCCTGGGCTATCTGTCCGTCAAATTAGGCAAGATGGAAATCCTGGGCAGCAACGACTACCGCATTTCGGCCAGATTTGACTCCGTTTCAGGCCTCAAAAGCGGTGCCCGCGTCGAACTTGCCGGAGTTGAAATCGGCACGGTTGAGACGATTGGCCTTGCCAACGCCGGCGGTGACCAGGCTGAAATCACACTCAAGATCAGAAACGGTATCACGCTCACTGACGACACCATCGCCTCGGTACGCACCAGCGGTATCATTGGCGACAAGTTTATCAAGCTGAGACCGGGTGGGTCCGACCAGATATTGAAGAATGGTGGCAAGATTCGCGAAACCGAGTCTGCCATCGATATTGAAGAACTGGTCAGTAAATTTATCCATGGCAACGTGGATTAGGAGTCCTGTGTATGCTGAAACC
>DAIQQT010000247.1:0-4820 GCA_036786685.1 Trichlorobacter sp. | reverse complement strand
AAATCAACCAGCTGGTTGAAATGGCCTCAAATCGAGGCAATTTTCAACAGCCTGCAAGAGGTTAATTTCCAATTTCAAGGTAAAATCTATGCGGCGGAATAAAAACCTCTTTCTTTTATTTTTGCATGTTTATTTTGGCGCAGTCCTGATGTTTTCTCTATCAGGGTGCGCTTCCATGTCTGAAGTTGGCGAAGGGATGATGGTCGGTGGGATGGCCAATCCTGGGAATCCGCTATCGGCAACGATAGCAGGCGCAGGAATGCTCATTCATAGTATAGGAAAAAATCTCCCTCAAGATTCTGGAGAGACTGAGAGTAACCACACTGGGCAATTGAGAAACTCTACGGGCAAACTAACCAGAAGCGGAATAAGAGCCCAGTTCCAAAGGTCATTACCTAAAGAGGATATCTCCGATCAAGCACTGCACGAACATGCGATAGCGTTTTGTAAGGATTTTGATAAAGAAGAACATAAGCAATTGTTTTATGGGAGTTGTGTAGATGATGTCGAGGGCGCAGGCGAAGAAGCGATCCTTGCGAGGCGGAGTAAGCGAGATAACGTTAAATAGTGTCCATCCGGAACCCCCTCTTTGGGAAATCTGGATGTCCGTTGCAAAAAAAGGCCCCAAAACGGGGCCTTTCAAGTTGATGCTGTTCAAGTTGCTTATTACAAACAGGCGTTGACGATCTGAGTCTTTAAGAGCCGATTGCCGTTCATTACCTTTACTTCAACTGTGCACTTGTCTACAGAGCGCAAGGCTTTTCCTTGAATAAGGTATCCCCCTTGCACTTGAGACAAGCCAAACCCACGCATTTGCGCCATCTTTGCAACGCGCTTGATGTCCTGATCAATGTTCCGTGGCAACCCTTCCAGAGATTCTTCTGACTTGGCAATGACACCATTACAGATTTTGTAGTTCATTGTCTGGCTACGTTCAGCCCTTGTACCTGGAGCAAATACAGAAACAACAACGACGGAGTCACAGCCGGATGAAATTCCGTTATATATTCCTTGAAGTTCAACACCATTTTGCGTGTCAATCATGTTTGTCTTGTTGGTAGCAACTTTTACTGCAAATTGTTCCTCACGACTGCCGGTTTGTTCTGAGGGTGTTACGCTGGCATCTGCTGAAGAGACGCTTCCGCCCGGGCTGTTAAAAAATGCCAAATCATCTGTCTGACGATTGTTTTCAAAATAAACATCAAGCGTTACGATTTCGCCGCGCTGACCACTCCTGCTCTCCTTGCCCATGGCAACAAAATTATTTTTCCCGCTGGTTGCTGCAACATACCACTCAGCGCTACCTTTACCGCAGCCGGTGCGCCCAAGCGCAATATATCTTGCGGCTTCGCTCTGACTGACCTCTTTAAGGCCTCCTGCTACACATTGTCCCCGAGTAGTAGTAAATGGCTTGATCGCATAGCGGACTTTTTCACCGGTCTGGCCAGCTAATGTATTCAGGTAAAGCCAAGCATCTTGACCGCTCAGATCATTATAACTGAAGGCGTTATCAAGAAATCCCATCACTCCACCCGTCCTCTTAGTTAGCTGAGGAAGCGTTTTTGTCCAGTAGCCATCTACTGGTACAGTTACAGATTCTGGCTTGAACTTTGACGCTTTGTAAATGTTCATTGGCTCTGGTTTATGGGTCATGACAAATGCCTGAACCCTGGATTGACCGGCAGCATAACCAGAAAAGTTGTGAATTAGTGCTTCATCTACCCAAAAAACATCTTTGCACACAATGGTAGCCGGTTTCCAGGTAACCGATGTTGTAACTATGCTGCTATACACAAGGTTGCTTTTCCGCTTAATGTTTTCTTTTGTGATAGTGTTGTATTTAGTTGTTATTTTACCAGTCATTGGATCGGTTCTGTCTTCACGTAGTTGGTAGCTACCACCAAGTGCATCGCAAGCTCCATACAGCTCGTCAATTGCCTCGTCAATAATTTCACCACTTAAGCGTCCAATTTTAGGACCTACGTATGTAGTAGTAGCATCAAGCGGAATTACAAGATTCACATTTTCCATAGCTACGAGCTTTTCACGTATTGAAGCTGCAGAACCATCCTGCGTAACGCCAATCGATAGCGTTAGAGCCGCAATGTACAACACTAATTTATTCATATTTACCCCCTGCATATTTAACGGCAATTATGGGGCCAATATTAACATCAAGACCCTGCTTCTTCAACAAAACAGTGGTACGGAGAACAGGGGATAAAAGCTTGTTCCCTGCTGACGAAGGAAGCAGATAAAGCACTGACGGCCCCGGCAACGGTTTCAGCACCCTGTTGCTAAAAGTGAACGCACCCTGATGTCGGTCTCCACCAATGGCCGGGTGAAACCCCGGGTAAATCTGCTGGCAACCCCGCTACGCAGCTGATTCTCCAGCAGGTCTGCGGCAAAGCGGACCCTGCCGGGCTGGAAAAGCAGGATGTCGGTGCTGCTGCCGGGGCGGTAGAGGCTCTTGGGCTGTCCTTTTTTCAGAAACATGCCGACCCTGACCTGGCGGGGATCATCGTAGCCCTGGTCGCTGTAGGCCTGCACGATATCGCCGATCATCAGGGCCACCACCTCCACCATCGCCACCAGCCCGACCCGGCTGCCCCCCTCGACGTCGGTGTCGATCAGGGTTACCACCCGCTTGTTCTTGGAATAGGGGGTGACCATGCTGACCACGGCGGCTGGGTTGCAGCAGTGGTAGGCACCGTCAATGCTGTAGAAGTCAACCACCCGCCCGCTGACCGGGACATGGTTGTAGTGGTACTTGTCCGGGGTCAGACGGAATACGGCAAAGTCGCCGTCGACAAAACGGTGGCGCCAGAAGCTGCGCTCAGGCCCGATCAGCTCTTCAAAGCTGAAGAACTTGTCCTTCAGAAAGAACAGGGCCGTCTCCTGCAGCGAACCTACGATCACCCGGGCATCGGCAGGCGAGACCACTGCAGCCGGCTCATCCGGCATCGGGCGGCACTGTTCATACCTGATCCTGCGTTCAAAGACCTTGCGGGCCGTATCCAGCGTGTGCGGTGGATCAAGGCATTCTTCCAGATCAATGCCGCAGCGGGCTGCAAAGCCCTGCCGGTTCAGCAGGGGACGATCAAAATTGACCGCCCCCAGCAGCTGTGATGACCAGCTGCTGGTCAAGAGTCGCAACAGTCCGCTGCTGTTTTCCCTGACCTGATGGTAGAGCAGCTGCACCATCCGGTCACCCAGCAGCTGTTCGGTTACGACTGCACCGCTATCCCGCTCGATATACTGGTGCTGCAGCATCCGGTTCACTCCTTCCGGTCATGGTCTGTTGCTGATCATGATGCACCTTTACCAGCAGCAGGTTCATCAGACGCTGCAGGGTCGGGATATCGGCCTGCTCCTGCAGGATATCCTGTCTGACCGCAGCCAGAAACTGATCAGCGCTCTGTCCCTGCAGAATCAGCAGCAAGGCCTTACGCAGCGGTTCATCCAGCTCTGCAGCCTGCTGATCAAGCAGACTGCATTCCCCCTGCAGCAGGTCAAAGGCCTCGGCGGTCTGTTGTCGGCGCAGGATGGTACGATAGTACTCTTCTGCACCGGTATTAAAATCACGGGCCTCGGTTTTCAGGGCGGAGCTGCTGCCCAGATGGGCCAGGATGCCGCCGGTCAGACGTCCGCTGGCTGCATACTGTTCCGGTTCCCTGATCCGCTGTGCAAGGTCGGCAATCGTATCCTGCAGCCCCATCTGTTCGATCAGATCGGGCGCATCCTCCCGCAGGGTCTGCAGCAGCGCCAGCCGGTATTCATGGATCTGCACCCGCAGGTATCCGGGATAGCGTTTACTGGGGCGCACCCCCCGGGTTCTGGTGATGATCCGCTGCAGGAAGCTGTTGGCCGTATCCTTGCGAACAAAGAAGGTGGGCAGACCAATGGCAGTGGCAAAGAAGATCTGCCGCCGCTCACTCTCCAAAGACGGATCATCAGGTATGCTCCGGTGATCTACCCCTTCTGCCATATACTTATAGGCCAGGGCGGTGATCAGGGTCTGCAGGTCGGCCGCCCGGCCCATGTCCCCTTGAAAGGTCTGGAACAGGCTGTAGTGACGCCCTTCAAACCCTGAAAACCCCATTTTGGCATATTCACGCTGTTTGTAGAGCAGGTAGACCGACATCTGCTCATCAAAGACCCCCATATCAGCCAGGTCACGCCGCAGCAGGTCGGTGTTGCCGGGCTGGCCGTTCAGGGCCGGGCTGCGGTCGGTTGAAAGCAGGCAGACCAGGTAATCCACCAGACGGTAATCCGGTACAAAATCGCCTTTCAGGCCAAAGGCGCGGCTGATAAAGGAATCCAGGGCCGGGGGGCCGAACGGCGTGACCGACTGTCCGAAAATGGAGATATCCGCCTTCTTGCGCCAGCGTCGCCAGAGCATCCGCAGATGGGTGTAATCCAGCTCATGGGGCAGGAACCCCAGTGCCTTTTCAGGGTGAAAATCACTGTAGGCCAGCCGGAACGGGGCAGCGGTGTAGGAACCGACGAACAGCGGCAGAAAATGTTCACTGATCTTGATGGTCAGATCACCCAGCAGCTTTTCGTGGGCTGCCTTGAAGCCTGATCCGCTGTCCTGCAGGGCTGCAGTCAGCCTGCGACTGCCGATGCTGATATGGGTGCCGTTGTTGGCCAGACTGACATTGGAAACATTGGGCAGCACCACCAGATTGTTCAGGATAATCCCGGCATCCTTCAGCTTGGCCACGGCGTTGAGCTGGCTGCGGGACAGGACCTGGTGGCAGAGCTGCATGTAGCGGAACTTGTCTTCCCCACGATCCCAGCCGGAAAGGCAGGGGCTC
>DAIQQT010000246.1:0-4847 GCA_036786685.1 Trichlorobacter sp. | reverse complement strand
CCCAACCGCAACCCGCAACTGACCCGTCAGGAGCTGGAAGGGGCGATGCAGTCTCTGTTTGGCGCACAGCAGGTGCTCTGGCTTGAGCATGGTCACCTGGAAGGGGATGATACTGACGCCCATATTGATACCCTGGCCCGGCTCTGCCCCAATGACACCATTGTCTATGTGGCCTGTGATGACCCGACTGACAGCCACTATGAGTCCCTGCAGAATATGGAGCAGGAACTGAAGCAGCTGACTACCCCGGGTGGCGCTCCCTATCGCCTGCTGGCCCTGCCCTGGCCTGAAGCCAAGTTTGATGCTGCAGGCAACCGGCTACCGGCCAGCTACGCCAACTACCTGGTGATCAACGACGCCGTACTGGTTCCCACCTACCGTGATCCGGTGGATAACGGTGCCCTGGCCATGATCGCCCTAGCCTTCCCTGGCCGTGAGATCATCGGCATTGATTGCCTGCCTTTAATTGAGCAGCATGGCTCTTTGCACTGTATCACCATGCAACTGCCACAAGGGGTATTGCCATGAAATGCCTGAAAGTGGCCCTAATTCAGCAGAGCTGCAGTGACAACCAGACCGAGACCTTTGCCAAAACCGAAAGCATGGTCCGTCAGGCCGCTGCAGACGGTGCAAAACTGGTGGTACTACAGGAGCTTCACAACGGCACCTATTTTTGCCAGACCGAGGCAACCGGGCAGTTTGACCGGGCAGAGCCGATTCCCGGCCCTGCCACGGAACGGCTGGGCACGCTGGCCAAAGAGCTGGGGATCGTACTGATCACCTCGCTGTTTGAACGCCGTGCCCCCGGGCTCTACCACAATACCGCCGTCGTATTTGAGCAGGACGGCTCCATTGCCGGCATCTATCGCAAGATGCATATCCCGGACGATCCCGGTTTTTATGAAAAATTCTACTTTACCCCCGGAGATCTGGGCTTTACCCCAATTAGCACCTCAGTGGGCACGCTGGGGGTGCTGGTTTGCTGGGATCAATGGTACCCGGAGGCAGCCCGCCTGATGGCCCTGGCCGGCGCAGACCTGCTGATCTACCCCACCGCCATCGGCTGGGACCCGACCGACACGCCTGAAGAGCAGCAACGCCAGCAGGATGCCTGGGTCACGGTCCAGCGCGGCCATGCCGTTGCCAACGGCCTACCGGTACTTTCGGTCAATCGGGTCGGCTTTGAAGCCTCGCCTGACTCCCAGGCAGGAGGCATCAGATTCTGGGGTACCAGCTTCATTGCCGGGCCCCAAGGCGAACTGCTTGCCAAAGGCAGCACCGATACAGAAGAGATCCTTACGCTGGAACTGGATCTTAAACGCAGCGAGACTGTACGCCGCATCTGGCCCTTCCTGCGGGACCGGCGTATTGATGCCTACGGAGACCTGACCCGGCGCTATCGGGACTAGGAGTAACAGATGGCTGTACTTCCTGATCAGACAGCATTACTTGATTTTGACTATCTGCAGATCAACTACCATGATGCCGGTTTCAGTTACCTGTTACCTGAAATTCTGGAGCTGTTCCGCAGTCAGGCAGGGCTCTACCTCAATTCGATTGAACACTATCTCGCACATGCTGATCTGCATGCTTTGACCCTTGAAGCCCACACCCTGAAAGGAGCAGCCGGATCCGTCGGTGCCGCTGCACTGGCACTGGCAGCCCAGCAGCTTGAAGAGACCACAGTGGATAGCGGAATTGCCGAAGTTTCACGGCAGGTAGATGCGCTACGCGAGCTGACCGCCCGGACAGATGCCGCCATTACTACGGAGATTGCACGTCTGGTCACTGACACAGAAGATGATCTGGAGCGGCCTTGATTCCGTTTAAAGAGACATACAAAAGGGCCACCTGATGCACCCGGGTGGCCCTTTTGTTTTTTTGCTCATTAGATCGCTATTTTTTCAAACCCACCTCAATGGCCAGCTGTTCCCAGGCCGGCAGACTCCGTTCAATCATCGCCGTGTCCACGCAGTAAGCAATCCGGAAATAGCCGGGGGCACCAAAGCCCGATCCCGGCACCAGCAGGATATGATGCTTCTGAGCCAGCTTGACAAACTCCACATCATCGGCAAACGGTGATTTGGGAAACAGGTAAAAGGCACCATCCGGCTTGACCATGGTGAAACCCAAACCGGTCAGGTTTGAGTAGAGCAGGTCACGCTTGGCCTGATAGGCCCCGCTATCCACCGATGCATCCTGCAATCCGGCCACCAGACGCTGCATCAGGGCCGGTGCATTCACAAAGCCCAAAGTACGGTTGCAGAAAACCGCACCTTCAATGAACTGCATGGCCGTTGCCATGCGAGGATTGACCGCCAGGTAGCCGATCCGTTCCCCCGGCAATGCCAGGTCTTTACTATGGGAGGTTACCATTACGCTGGATTCGATCAGCGGGAAGATATTAGGAACCTTGGCACCGTCATAGGAAATACGGGCGTACGGTTCATCAGAAATCACATACACCTGATGCCCGGTGCACCCCTGAGCCCGTTTTACCAACTCCCCCAATGCGGCAAGCTCTTCAGCCGTATAGATCACCCCGGTAGGGTTGTTGGGAGAGTTAACAATGATGGCACGGGTCTTGGTGGTGATAGCGGCCTCAATGGCTGCCAGATCCAGCCGAAAGGTCTCGCGGTTGGTCCAGACCTCCACCGGCACCCCGCCATGGTTATCGATGTAGAACTTGTATTCCACAAAGAAGGGGGCCAGGATGATAACCTCTTCACCGGGATTCAGAATGGTCTTCAGGACAACGTTCAAGGCGCCACCGGCGCCACAGGTCATGATGACATGCTCAGCAGTAACCGCCAGCCCGGAGTCTTGAGTCAGCTTGGCTGCCACCGCAGCACGGGTTTCAGGATAACCGGCATTATTCATGTAGCGGTGCATGCCGGGCAACGGATCGTTTGCCAGCTGCTGCAAGGCAGCATGAAACGCCTCTGGCGGCTCAACATCAGGGTTACCCAGGGTAAAATCATAGACATGCTCTGCCCCGAACTCCTGGCGCAGGCGCTCGCCTTCTTCAAACATCTTACGTATCCAGGATGAACGGGAAATATATCCGGCAATCTTGTTTGCTATGGCCATATCAGTATCATCTCCAACAGGTTAGATTATTTTTTCAGCTGTTCCACGATTGCCGGCAAAGCCCGCTTAAAGGCAGAGGCAAAGGCCTTCTGCAGGACATCCTGATGCAGTTTTTCGCGATCCCTGACCGCAAAATCAGAAAAACGGGACTCAAAGCTCAGGGTATTGGTCTTGGCCCCTTTCACCCAGATTTCAACCGAAAAGCTGACCCGGCAATCAGCCTCAACCTTGACCAGGGAACGGGTTTCATCAAGCTGCAGTGAGCTTGCCGCCAACACCAGACCATACTCAGCATCCTGAGGCACCACCTTGCCCACCTGCACCGTGTAGCCAGCCTGCAACAGCTCTTTTTGAAGGGCATCGCGCACCAGGGCAGAGGGCGCAGTAGGGCTGGTAACATTCCCCTTAACCTTGCCGTCTGTATCCTTCACTTCACCAAGAATCCACTGAATCCGCTCCCCTACTCCGGGGACAGTTCCTTCCAGCGACGAGGCAAGCACCAACGAACCACCAGGGCCTTTGGCCTCATTAACCGGCTGATAGCTGGGCTTCAGTTGCAGATCTGAGGTGGCGCAACCGGCAAGCATGGTCACCAGCAAACAGCTGACAGCCACACAGCTTAACCTGAGAGCACGTACGAGAGGCATGACAAATCCCCCTTGGGTGTGAGTTTTACCTACAGGTGGGACAGTATACCGGGAATGGAGGCAAACGCAAGGGGGAGCTGCTACGGGACCGGCTCTGCACTAGGCGTATCGCGGCCAACGACAGCCAACGCAGCCTGTTTTACCAATGCCTCCGCCACCTTACGACGGGCCTCGGAAAGCAGGCGCTGCACCGTGCCACGGGAGACACCCATGCAGTCTCCAGCCTCGGCCTGGGTCATGCCCTGACCGTCACAGAGATGCAGCGTTTCCAACTCATCATGGAACAGAGTAATACACTCAAGCTGCCCCAGCGGGGTTCCGGCAGGTTTAAAGACCGCCTTGAGAGCAAGGCGGTCAGGACAACTACAGGTATAGGGTTTACGGGGTCTTGGCATAGGTTTTCAGGACGACTCTAATCTTCAACACAGATCTCGCCACGACTCATGGCAAGGTAGGTTTTCACACCAAGCACCGCAATTATTATGGTGAGAAACGCAAGTTCAAACCAGGCCATGAATGCGATAAACGGATCATGGACAAGGCTGAGCATCAGGAATGAGGCCAGAGTTTTGGCAGCCATGGGAAAGGAATAGGCCCACCAGGAAAGATAGAAATTGATTCTTAGCAGTCGAGGCAGTTGATAGAGCACCAGAAAGAACATAAACAGCGAAAAGTAATAGAGAATTCTGCCAAATGAATCCAGCCCGCCGCCAGTTAAACGCACATAGGCGATAAAACCGATGGCTGGCGGTGCAAACAGAATAAAGAGAGTAGGCATCAAACGTTCTGCAATCGGCGCATGGAAGAACATCCGGTACAGTACAATTACCAGCAGGATCATCCAGAAGATCAGACCGACGCTGAAAAAGAACCATGACAGCTCGACAAAACCGTGCTTGACACCGGCAATAGGCACAATAATGGAACCAACAATCGGAATAAACCAGCCCGGTGTCATCTGTTCGATCTTGAACCGCTCGTGCTGAATCCATTCAGAAATAACATAGATGGAAGCTATGAACTGCAGGGTAGTACCAACAGCCCAGCTATAAAATGATGCCGTCATATTCCGCTCAAGCAGGACCACACTCAACACCAGCAGAATCTTGG
>DAIQQT010000245.1:0-4860 GCA_036786685.1 Trichlorobacter sp. | reverse complement strand
ATTCGGTGCCTAGAGTTCAGACTTGTGATTTTCCGATCTTCAGTCAGATCGCTACGGCTGCTGAGAAGCAGACCGCTACCACCAGTGAGGTCACCACCAACATCCAGCAGATCACCGAAGTTGTACAGCAGACCGCCAGCGGTGCTGAAGAGACTGCAGCAGCAGCTGCCCAGCTTGCCGGTCAGGCGCAGGACCTGCAGAATCTGGTGAGCAAGTTCAGGTTGTAAGACGGGAACACTACGGAGGTTAATAACAGGCGGGGTGACATGGGCGCCCCGCCTGTTGTTTTAGGGCTGTTGAAAAAGAGACAGATGTGGACCAGAGTGGTTGTGTGAGCTGTGTGATGTTGCAGAAAAAATATTCAGGCCGGTGTCATAGCTGATAACCCGGTTTCTGCCGCTCTGTTTGGCCCGGTAAAGGGCTATGTCAGCCCGGGAAACCAGCTCTTCTGAAGAGACGTTTTTTGCTCCGCTGTGGCTGGTGACGCCGATACTGACCGTTACGGTTGTACCGGACAGGGTGTCAGGGAAGGTTAGTTTGCGAATGCTTTGCAGCAGGCGCTGCGCAACCATTTGTGCTTCTGACTGCCTGGTCATTGGCAGCACAATGACAAATTCCTCGCCGCCATAACGTGTTAACAGGTCGTACTCCCGTAGTCCCTCGGTAAGGCGCCTGGTTACCTGCTGCAATACCAGATCACCGGCATGGTGCCCGTAGGTGTCATTGATTTTTTTAAAGTGATCAATATCAAGCATCAGGATTGACAGCTCTTCTCCGGTGCGGGCATGTCGCATGAGTTCAGAGTCCAGCGACATGTTCAGGTATCTGCGGTTAAAGGCGCCGGTGAGCGGGTCTTTGTGGGTGAGAAGTTCCAGCTCCATATTTCTTTTTCTCAGGCTCTTTTCCTGCTGGTTTATTTTGAGATGTAGCTTGACTCTGGCGATCAACTCGTCCTGGTCGTAGGGAATCTGAATAAAATCATTTGCTCCTTCAGATAATCCCCTGATGCGTAACGACTTTGCGGTGCAGCCGGTAAGTATCAGGATCGGGATGTCTTTAAGCTCTTCTTTTGAACGAACCATGGAAAGAAATCTGAGGCCGTCAATGCGGGGCATTTCAACGTCACACAGGATAAGGTCAGGATGCCTTTCCGATGTCTGCTTGAATCCATCCAGGCCGTCGTCTGCTTCAAGGATCTGTTGAAAAAGGCCGCTTCGCTCTAGATCTGACACGATTTTACGTCGTGTGTTTTTATTGTCGTCCAGCACAAGGACGGTTGTTGGCGAGGGTTCCAGGTTCATGGGAGACCTCTGATTTCAGACTGCATTGACCCAACTCATAATGTCGTGTCGGGAAAGAAAAAGAGGTGACCTGCCTTGCGGCAGCCGGTAGAGAACTTCAGAGGCAAAACGCTGGTGAAGCTGGTGAGCCCGTTCATGGGGAAGGAAATCCAGAAGCAGGGCAAGGGCAAGCAATGTATTCGAATCATGGTGGCTATCGCGGAGCTGAGGCGGTGGAGAAGTATGGCAATGACTGCAATCAGGTTGATGTGTGCTTGTTGTGGTATGTGGGGCTGATGTATGCATGCCTGTATCCTTATCGCTGATTGTAAACCGTGTAGAAAGTTGGTATAACTGTTTTCATGGTTGTTACCGTATTTGAGTAATTATTGTCTGGTGTTCATCAAAATTGGTAAATTGTATGGACTGTATATCCGTATATGATGACGCTGTCAAGCGTAAGCTGTCAGGAGTGAGTAGCCGTTTTATGTGTTTGAGTAATCTCTGTGACGGGGTAGGGGATGTCTGTGAAAAATGCTAAAGTGATTGAACTTCATGAAGCTGGCAGTACCTCGGATGGGGCCACGCCTTCAATCAGGGGGGGCGTATCCGGGGATGACGCACTACTGAGTACCAGGGATGTCTTGAGCAGGATCAAGGATGAGCTGGGATTGGATACGGACCTTGAACTGGCTGAGGTTATGGGGGTCGGTATCCGGCGCATTCATAACTGGAAGCATCGTAACACCGTGCCAACCGAAGAGATCGTTGGTATCTGCGGCAAGGAAGGTCTTGACCTGCAGTATGTATTGACCGGGCAAAAGATAGGCCTGGGAAGATCAGATGGTCAGGGTGAGCTGCGGCAGGTTCAGGAAGGGATGGCAGGGGCGTTTTTTGATCTGGATACGGCAAACAAGGTCCGCGATACCTTTACCCTGTCTACATCCGGCCATCCGTTGATTCACCCACCCTACAAGGCCTACACCCAACGATCGGATAATGGTGAGGTTCAGACCTCTTTTCTGTCGCCGCAGATTGTTGATGTGCTTGCCCCCGGCCTTAACTGGCTGAACCACTCGCTGGGGGTTGCGCCGGAGAATTTTTTGCTGGTCAAGGTGCTGGGCGATAACATGGCACCCTGGCTGCAGGATGGTGATCTGGTGATGGTTGATGCCGGTATCAAGACCACTATCAATGGTGGTTGTCTGATGCTGCGGTATGCTGATGGTATGATGATGGTACGCCGTGTGTTCCGTAATCCAGATGGAACATTTCTGGCCAAGTGTGACAATGAATGTTGTCCGCCGGATATCATTGATCCCAACAATAATATGACCTATCCGATTGTGGTGGGCAGGGTGGTGAGGCGGTTAGTGCGTTAATGAGTTGATGGAAACAAAAAGGGCGGCCTGGTTGGTCGCCCTTTTTATTTACTGGTCATCGGTGTACCGTTCAAGCACCTTTTCGATGATGTTAGTGGTTGATTTGCCATCCACAAACGGAATCAGCTCCACCCTGCCGCCGTATGATTCCACCACCTCTTTGCCGACTACCCCCTCAGGTGTGTAGTCACCACCCTTTACCAGAATCTGCGGCTTCAAGGCGGTAATCAGTTCAAGAGGTGTGTCCTCCTCAAACAGGCAGACATAATCAATGCAGTCCAGGGCAGCCATCAGGTGGCCCCGTTCATCTTCGTCAATCAATGGTCGTTTTGGGCCTTTCAGGCGGCGTACCGAGGCGTCGCTGTTCAGGCCCAGAACCAGCAGATCTCCCAGGCGGCGGGCTGCCTGCAGGTATTTGACATGTCCGGCATGCAGCAGGTCAAAACAGCCGTTGGTGAAGACTACCCGTTTTCCCTTGGCCCGTTCGCCGGCAATGATCTCCGCCAGCACCTCGCGGTTCTTGATCTTGCTGTCACTGTCACGGTGCTCCAGGGAGACCGCAGCGATAATCTCGGCCGGAGTGACGGTGGAGGTGCCCAGTTTGGCCACCGCGATTCCAGCGGCAACATTGGCCAGCCGTGCCGCCTCGGCCAGCGGCAGCCCGCCCGCCAGACCGCAGGCCAGCAACGCCAGCACAGTATCGCCGGCACCGGTTACATCAAAGACCTCGCGGGCTACGGTGGGAATATGCACGGTTTCGCCATTGCCGCAGAACAGCGACATCCCCTCTTCGCTGCGGGTAATCAGCAGGTTGTCCAGTTCCACCTGTGACATCAGGGTCTCAGCTGCCCTGTTCAGGCTTTCCTGATCACGAATCGGGATGCCTGAGGCTGCCTCAGCCTCTTTGCGGTTCGGGGTCAGGCAGGTGGCGCCACGGTATTTGCGATAGTCGGTCCCCTTGGGGTCAACCAGGACCGGAATCTTGCGTTCTGAAGCGGTGGCGGTAATGCTTGCCAGGACGGCAGGCGTCAGTACACCTTTCAGGTAATCTGATACCAGTAGTACATCAAAACCGGTTATCTGCTGCTGCAGCCAGTCAATCAGGCGTTGCTCGACCTGCTCTGAAAGCGGTTCGCGGGATTCACGGTCAATCCGTACAATCTGCTGGTTGGAGGCGATTACCCGGGTCTTGCGTCCGGTACGACGGCCAGCTTCCTGAAAAATCGGAGTTGTGTCGATCCCCTGTCTGCTGAACGATTTTAACAGTGCCCAGCCATTTTCATCCTCACCAATAACGGATGCCACCGTGACCTGACAACCCAGGGCAAGCAGGTTATTGGCCACGTTGCCCGCCCCGCCCAGGCGCAGATCCTCCCGCAGTACATCCACCACCTGCACCGGTGCCTCGGGGGAGATCCGTTCGGTCTTGCCCCACAGGTACTCATCCAGCATCAGGTCACCCACCACCAGGCACTTCAGGTTGCTGGCTCGCTGAAACAGTGATTCAACGGTCTTGCGGTCCATGGCCTACAGTCCTTCCCGGGCAAACACGCCGAACAGTCCCTGTTCAATCAGGTCGCAGAGGATGTGGATCACGGTGATGTGCCCTTCCTGCACCCGGGGGGTATCATTTGAAGGGATGATCAACGGAATATCGCAGACCGCCTTGATGCTGCCACCGTCTTTACCCAGCAGGCCGATGGTGGTGCAGCCGGCCTGTCGGGCTACTTCCAGCGCTTTCTGTACGTTGGGGGAGTTGCCGCTGGTGGAGATACCGATCACGGCATCGCCAGGCGCAGCCAGCGCTTCCACCTGACGGGAGAAGATCCGCTCAAAGCCATAGTCATTGCCGATGGCGGTTATAATGGAGGTGTCGGTTGAAAGGGAGATGGCTGGCAGGCCGGGACGCTCCATCCTGAAGCGGCTGACGATCTCTCCGGCAAAGTGCTGGGCATCGGCAGCAGAGCCGCCGTTTCCCATAATCATAAGCTTGTTGCCTATTTTAAGGGTCTCAATCAGGCGTTCGGCCAGGTGTGCAATCGGCGAAGCCAGTTCTGTTTCGATCTTGTGGAACAGTGCCTGATGGTCCTGCAGTTGTTTCGTGATGAACTGCTGCATGGGAAACCTCCTTAGGGCTTTGCAAGCTGCTGCAACAGGGTAATGGGTAGTGCGTTATCATAACCGGGAAACGGAACATC
>DAIQQT010000244.1:0-4882 GCA_036786685.1 Trichlorobacter sp. | reverse complement strand
TGTCATCCGGCATGGTTACAGTAATGTCCTTGGTTTCACCCAGTGACATACCCAGCAGACCTTCTTCCAACCCGGGCAGCAGGCGGCCGTTGCCAACTTCTACTGAGGCATCCTTGCCGCTGGTCTCTTCTTCCGGGTAACCAGGTACGGCAAAAGAGAAGTCAACGGTCAGAACGCTACCCTTTTCAACGCTACCCTCTTCAACCGGAGCCAGTTGGGCCATATTCTCGCGCATCCGCTCGATTTCGCCCTCAACCGCCTGCTCGTTGGCGATGTAACGTTCTTTCTTAACCTGTAACCCTTTATACTCACCAAGCAGAATCTGGGGCATAATCTCAATCAGGGCAGAATATTTGAAGGGAGTCCCTTCCTCTACCATGGCAATATCATCGATCATTGGGGCATCAACCGGCTCAAGCTTGTGCTCTTCAAGTGCCGGAAAAAGGGTCTGCTCGTACAGGCGACGCATAACTTCGTCCTGCATGGCATTACGATAAAACTTTTTAACCATCTGCATCGGGGCCTTGCCCTTACGAAAACCGGAAAGGGTGGCTTTTTTCTGAATGCCTGCAAATGATTTTTCAATTTCTGCATTTACCCGCTCAGCAGGAACTTCAACACTTATCTTACGTTTAACCGAGTTGATCTCTTCTATCTGAACCTGCATCACTGTTCCTCGCTTGCGTGGGATGAAATTTAAATGGTGCGAGAGAGGAGACTTGAACTCCTATACCTTGCGGTGCCAGATCCTAAGTCTGGTGCGTCTGCCAATTCCGCCACTCTCGCAGTTTTGAATTGCTTAAATTAGGTGAATTACCTCGTTTCGTCAAGGTAATTTCTAAAACAATTCCATTTGCGCCTCTGATTCTGTCGTATTCCTACGCCGTTGCCTGCCCGTTTCAGGCTTATCGACTAACTCTGCAGGCAGCTCAGAAACAAATCGGGATAACTCCCGCGCCCCCTGCCCCATCCAGCCTCTATATCCTGATGCAGTCAGGATTACCCGCTGTTTTGCACGGGTCAGCCCCACATAAAAGAGACGACGCTCCTCTTCAACATTGGGGGTACCCATCAGGGTGCAGGGGAAGATCCCCTCTTCAAGCCCGGTCATGAAGACGACCGGAAACTCCAGCCCTTTTGCGCTGTGGCAGGACATCAACGCGACCGCTTCTGCCCGCTGATCATAGACCGTTGCAGTGGCATACTGTTGCAGATGTCGACTGAAGGCGGACAGGTCGGTTCCGAATCCCTCTGCCAGCTGTAGCAGCCGGTCAACTGCAGCATCAGATTCCAGAGAAAACACAGGCAGAGCCAGACGCAGGGCTGCTGCAACTCCCTGTTCAGCTGCAGCCTGTTGAAACTGGTCAAGCGTGGTTGTCAGCAGCCTGAGCGCCTTAGCTGTTGCCGGTGCATGATCGCACACCACTGCAAGCTCAAGAAAATTACCTTTAAGCGGCAGTTCTGATTCAAGTCGTTCAAGTGTGGTTGTACCAACCCCTTTAAGGGCACCAAAGAGACCTAACCACAGGGCTATTTCATCACTGCCATCTGCTGCCTGTAGCAATTGATACAGGGGGCGCAGCTTTGTCTCCATGTAGAAAGGAGTTGCTCCTACCAGTTGATACGGTATGCCACGCCTGGCAAGCGCCTCTGCCAGTTCTTCAGCCTGCCGCCCCAACCGGAACAGAATGGCAAAATCAGCAAAGCTTAAACCATCTGCCGCTACGGCATTGCCACTTCGACCGGTGCTGCGGGAGTAGCTGTCCACGCCACCAATCAACTCTTCAATCCGTCTGACAATCAACTCAGCTTCGGCAGCAGGAGAGAGAGTACGGTGAAACTCAATCGCACCATCAGGGCAGTGCTCCGTTGCTGTAAGCGGCAGGCCGCTGCAGATCAGGTTGCGGCAGATCAGGCTGCCCGCAGCCTGTACAATCTTTCTGGGCAAGCGGTAGGTGGTCTTAAGCGGTAACAATACCGTGCCCGGCACCTCGGCAAAGCGAAAAAAATAACGTAGATCCCCTCCCCTGAAACCATAAATGGCCTGGTCTGGGTCACCAATGGCAAAGACCGTTGCCTTTTCTGCCAATAACTGTACCAGATCGTATTGGGAACGGTTCAAATCCTGAAACTCATCCACAAACAGGTGCTGAACATTGTGCTGCACCCGCTGCTTGAATGATTGATCGGCATTCATAAGCTGCACACAGACAGGAATAATGGCATCCAGATCAAGGGCATTCAGGCGCACCAGTTCATCCACGTAGAGCTTGGTTTCTTCTGTTAATGTCAACTGGATACCGGAGCAGTGGGCTGCAATAGCATTGGTGATTCTGCTGCGCTCAGCAACACCCCGGTCAGCGTACAATCGCTTTAACAGACGCTGACGGCTTTCAGGGCCAACCACGGTCAGCCCCGGGTTATCCTGACGCAACTGTTCAAGACAAAACTTGTGAAACGTGCCAATGAATACAGTCTTTGCTGTTTCACCACAGGATTTCAACAGCCGTTCCTGCATCTCTTCAGCAGTGCGGGTTGTAAAGGTAATGGCAACTATCCTGCCGGGATCAGCCCCCTGGTCAAGTAGGCGCTGCAGGCGAGATATCAGGGTAAAGGTCTTGCCGGTACCTGGTCCGGCAGCCACCAGCACGCGCCGGCCATCTGCCTGAATGGCTGTCTGCTGCTCCGGGTTCGGACCGGTTGGCTTGAGTACGATCGACTCAGGCTTTGGTGGGCACGATGCATGCTGCTTTGGCAATGGTTCTGATGCTGCTTTTTTACGATTTCTGGGGGTACGTTGCTCGCCGAACAACCCACCCTGCCCTGCCAGTTGCGTCAACTCACCTTCTTCAAACACACGTATCACACCAAACTCACCATCATAGCCTGGTTGCCGGATCACCGTGCCTGCACGCATCCGCTTGATCGCTTCAGCCAAGAGCGGTTCATGATCGTTGATCTGCTCCAGCTCTGCATGTAACAGCAGGTTGAATTCTGATCCAAACTGAGACAGCGCCCGGCCGTACTGATGGATAACCTGCTTGGATGAAGGGCCAAGCTGAAGCAGTTCTCCAAGAATCTCCGGAAGCGGTATCAGGGAAAAGAAAGCAGGAGCATCGTCGCGGTATTCAGGCTTCTCGCGGTCTGCCAGCTCCAGTACCCGATGATGCACCCCCACGGTAACCGGCTTGCCGCAGGCTGGACAAAGATTGTTCAAACGGCGGGTTTCATGGGGATCAAGACAGACCTTGCAGTCGCGGTGACCATCAAAATGATATTTTCCCTCTTCAGGAAAAAACTCAATTGTACCGGAAAAGGTATCGCGCTTATTCTGTTTCAGGGCGTCACGCAAGGAAAAGAAATCAAACCCGGTATTGAATAGATTGGCCTCACGCCCCAGCTTTGACGGTGAATGACAGTCAGAGTTGGAGATCAGGGCACAATGATCCAGTCCTGAGATCAGGCGGTTCATGTCAGGATCAGAGGAAAGTCCGGTTTCAAGGGCAAAGATATGGCTGGTCAGGTCACCAAAACATTCTTCAATATTGTCAAAGCCTGATTTGGAGCCAAACAGGGAAAACCAGGGAGTCCAGATATGGGCCGGCACCATAAAGGCATCGCTTGAGCATTCCAGCAAGATCTCCAGCAAGTTACGGCTATCCAGCCCCAGGATAGGGCGGCCATCAGAGACAATGTTGCCGATACCGGATAGCTTGGCATTCAGACGCTCAACTGAGGCAAAATCAGGCAGGTACAGCAAATTATGTACCTTGCGGGTTGCACCGCCCCGCTTGTAAATGGAACTGATCTCGGCAGAAAGCAGAAAACGTACCGGTGTGTCAGTCTGCAGTACCCCGGGCAGGATATCAGGAATTGCCCTTTCATCCCTCAGGCGGAAAAAACCGGGCTCTGCCGGTTCCATTTGCTCTTTTAAGATCTTGAACCAGGCAGGATGGGTACAGTCACCGGTACCGATGACCTGAATTCCTTTCAGGCGGGCCCAGGCCGCCAGGCCAGCCGGGCTGCTATCCGGGCTGGTGGCCCGTGAAAAGGGAGAATGAATGTGCAGATCAGCACTATACTTCATGGTTGCTGCGCCAGAAGAGTGATAATCGGCACGTCAGCCTCAGCCCAATCAAGGGTTGGCAGCTCATGGGGAGCAAGCCAGCAGGAGGCACTGTGCTCATGCAGGATCATGTCACCTTGCAGATTTTCACATGCAAAGGGATAGAGTGTTACCACAAACGTGGGATACTTGTGGGTGACTGGTTCCAGCCCCTGCTCTACCCTGACGGTTATCCCGAGTTCCTCCTGCAGTTCCCGCTGTAGGCATGTTTCAGGTGATTCACCAGCCTCCAGCTTCCCTCCGGGGAACTCCCACTTTAATGGTAAAGACATGGTTGCAGAGCGCTGGGTGGCCAGAATCAAGCCATTTTTTTTGATGATGGCACAGGCAACATGAATATGTGGAAGTTTGTCAGACATGGCATTACCTGTATCATACTGCAGCAACGGGAACAATAATGGAAAAGCAAAAGCCCGGCAACAAAGGTCACCGGGCTTTGCCAGAGGATGTAGATATCAGCCTATTTCAGGCGGTTGGCATACAGGGGGAATTTCTTCATCATCTCATTCACCCGTTTCTGGATACCGGCCAGGGCCTCATCATTACCGATATTGTCAATGGCATCGGCAATAAATCCGGCAACCTGCTCCATGTCGTTTTCTTTCAGGCCATGGGAGGTGCAGGCTGGCGTACCAACCCGGATACCGGAGGTGACAAAAGGCGAACGGGTTTCAAACGGTACGGTATTCTTGTTTACCGTAATACCGGCCTTGTCCAGTGCCTCTTCAGCTGCCTTGCCGGTAATTTCGGTGCCGG
>DAIQQT010000243.1:0-4900 GCA_036786685.1 Trichlorobacter sp. | reverse complement strand
GGCAGGGATTATTCCCCGCAAGTACAATAACGGTGGTGGATCGCCGATCTCAAACAGGCGACGGGGATAGTCGGCATCAAGAAAGGTCAGCAGGCGGACATTGGCAGCTTCAATCCTGCGACACTCCGCTTCTGCAAAGCGACGACAGGCCGGGGCCGCAATGGCCTCCACAATCTGCGGCGTAATACCCCGCACCGAGAGCAGAGCATCAGGGACTGCTGAGAGCGCGCGCTCCGGTGTATCAAACCGCTCCAGCAACCGCCGGAACAGGACCGGGCCAACGCCTTCAACTGCCCGTAATGCTATCCATGAACAGTAGTCCATGTAACTCCCTCAAAAAACGAAGGCCGACTCAAGGTCGGCCTTCACCATAGCTGTAAGATCAAGATCTAGCGCGGCGCGCTGACCACTTCGTTACCCTTGAAGATAGCATCAATACTCTTGATCACGATGGCAGTTGAGCTATTTTTACCGGCTTCAACTATCACCACAGCACCGACCACCTCACTGGGTAGTTTTCCAACATAGCGATCAACCAGCATCTTCTCAATCTCAACCTTACGGATCACATACAGCAGATTGCCCGGTTCCGCCCCCTGCGCTGTGCCAAGATCCAGGTAGACCACATCACCGGCAGCAATGGCGGTATTTGCATCAGCACTCTCAACAATCACCCCACTGAGCGGTTTGGTGGTCATCTTCAGGGCAACGGTCCGACGTTTGATCGGCTGATAGGAGACCAGCAGATCACCAGGTTCAATCTCTTTATAGGAGGAGCTGATAATGCCACGGGAGTTCAGCTCCGTTACCTGGGTCAGCTGCATACTTCCCAAAGGATACACGCGGTAACCGACCACATCTCCCGTTAGCGGATGTTTGACCTCTTTTGACTTACGTAAAATAGTATATTTGCTGCCGTCTGTCCCGCCATGACTTCTGCCGACATCGGTAAAAACCGTATCATCCTCACCAAGCGCCAAACGGCCATGCTGACCCGCAATAATACGGCCTGTCGGTATTACCTCTTTCTCCATCAACCAGCCTTCATTCCCCCGTACGGTAAAGGCTTTTTCTTCCGCCACCTCTGATTCAGCAGCCTTGACCAGCTGGCCGGCTGATGAAGCCTTCTGGGCTCCGGCTTCTACCGGTGCTTCAACAACCTCCAGCCTGCCATCCACAAAACGGACGGTTTGGCCAGGGTAGATAAAGTGTGGATTAGTGACCTGGGGGTTTTTCGACCAGAGGTTCGGCCAGTACCTGGGGTTATTGAGGAATTTACCTGACAGCCCCCAGAGCGTATCACCTTTCTGGATCACATAAACCGTTGGCTCCTCTGCAGCCTTGGTCATATAAGGAACAAACAACACCATTATCATCAGGGATAGTACCAGTTGCATACGAGCTTTCATGGTCACCTCATCTTAATGCCGGCCTGGGGCCGGTTGGTCGCTGGACATCAGTCGTTCACGTGCCTTGATCGCTGCAGGGCTGGCGGGATAACTGCGAATAAGCCGCTCAAAGGATGTCTTGGCTTTATCCGGCTGTTTCTGGGCAGCATAACTGTATCCAATTTTCAGCAGGGCATCAGATGCCTTCAAGTGACGAGGCCAGCCATCAACTACCTTTTGAAATGCAGTGAGCGCCGTGGGAAGATCAGAGATACTATAGTAACACTCACCAATCCAGTAGTGCGCATTAGGCACATAGTCACTGGTTGGCTGCTCTTTCAAAAACAGTTCAAACGCCTGAATCGCACCAGTAAAATTATTGGCGCTGTAAAGGCCAAAGGCCTTGACATACCCCGATGGAGGGCCGGCATCCTTGCCTTTGGGGGCCGGATCAGGATTAACCACCTCTACTTTTGGTGTTGCAACAACCGCTGTTGCCTGGACCTTGGCCTGCAAGGCCTGATTCACTTCCTTCAGTTCACGCACACCATCGCTCAGCTCTTTAAAGACGGTTGATCGCTGGGTATCCCGCTCTTCAAGGGTTGCCAGCCTTCCTGAAAGTTCGTTCAAGCGAGCCTCCAGCCCTCCCGCAACCTGAAAAAGATGCTCAACCTTTGCTTCGGTTTCTGTTTGACGTTTGACCGCCAAATCATTGGCTGCACAGCCACCAAACAGCAATGCACCCGACATCAGCAGTCCCAATTTTTGCAGGTGTTTCATGCAACTCTCCTGTTTTTTCTTGGGTTTCGCTGTAATTAAAGCCAGAAAAACCGCTTTGTCAAGTGAAAGTCAGGTTTTTCCGGTTTGCATTTTACAGACAGACCACTCCTGTGCTAGCATTTCATTCTTTTTAACTTCATTACTATTCCAGCAGGATGTAACGTGAACAAACCTGAATTACTTGCCCCGGCCGGGACCATGGAAAAGCTGAAATGTGCCATCAGATACGGCGCCGATGCTGTCTATATGGGTGGTCCAGACTTTGGTCTGCGCAATATGGCCGGCAACTTCACCCTTGTCGAAATGCCGCAGGCCCTGGCGTTCTGCCATGACCACGGGGTCCGCTGCTATCTGACTATTAACAGCTATCCTGCTGACCACACCCTGGACCGCCTTGAGAGCTATCTGCAGGAGCTGGCGCCGCTCCCCTTTGACGCCTATATTGTCAGTGATCCTGGTGTGCTACGGATGATCCGCCGGATTTCTCCAGAACGGGAGCTTCACCTCTCCACCCAGGCCAATACCATCAATCACGAGAGCGTCCTGTTCTGGCAGGAACAGGGGGTTGGCCGGGTCAATCTGGCCCGTGAGATGACGCTGGAAGACATCAGCGCAACAACCAGGGCAGTCTCAATCCCCTGCGAGGTCTTCGTACATGGCGCTCTCTGCGTTGCCTACTCGGGTCGCTGCCTGCTTTCCAGTGCCATGACCGGCCGCAGCGCCAATCTGGGCGAGTGCACCCAGCCCTGCCGCTGGAAATACGCGCTGGTTGAAGAGCGCAGACCGGGGGAATATCAGCCGATTGAAGAGGATTCCAGCGGCACCTTCATCTACAACTCAAAAGACCTCTGCCTGCTGGAGTATCTGCCGGATCTGGTCAGGGCCGGGGTCGGTTCCCTCAAGATTGAAGGCAGGATGAAGGGGGTCCACTACCTTGCCGGCGTGTTGCGGATCTACCGTACCGCCCTGGATCGCTTCTGCGCCGACCCTGACGGCTACGCCGCCGATCCGGCCTGGATGGAGGAACTGGCCACCATCAGCCACCGCGGTTATACCACCGGCTTTCTGCTGGGTGATCCCAAAGACGTTGGTCAGTCTTATCAGGCCGGTTACCTGCGTAGTCACAAACTGGTGGGGACGGTTGAAGCGATGCGGGGAGCAGAGCTGGCAGAGGTACTGGTGAGAAACCGGTTTAAGACCGGCGATCAACTTTCGCTGATGGGGCCTGCCATGAAAAATGCCGATTTCCCGGCCGCTGACCTGCGGCAACTGGACCAGTATGGAGCAGCAGCACCTGTGGATATTGTCCACCCGAATATGCGTATTCTAATGTCAGTACCTGTTGGCACAGCCCCAGAAGACCTGATCCGGCTTCCTGCACCGCTACAGGCATTTGACTCATGAGTCCGCTTTACGAGCACCTCAACCAACCGGAAGGGCATTGGCTGCGGGATAGTATCGTGCTACTGGTCCTGTTCGGTGTCCTGTTTCTGACAGGGCTTGGGTCAGCACCGCTGATTGACCCGGATGAAGGGCGCTATGCCGAGATCCCCCGCGAGATGCTGGTCCGGGGCGATTTTGTCACCCCCACCCTTAACTACGTCAAATATTTTGAAAAGCCACCGCTATTGTACTGGGTTAATGCCGGTTCCATGGCGATCTTTGGCCAGAACGAGTTTGCCGCACGGCTCCCCTCTGCCCTGTCAGGGCTTTTCACGGTCCTGCTGACCTACCTTGCAGGACGGCGCCTCTTTAACCGGCGTACAGCAGTGACCGGCGCGCTGATCCTGGGTAGTTGTGCTGCTTTCCTGTTCCAGTCACGGATCATTCTGACCGACATGTTGCTGACCTTCTGCCTCTCAGCAGCCCTGTTCAGCTTTCTGCTGGCTGTCCGTAGCAGCGAACGACACCGCACCAACCTCTACCGTCTTTTTTTCATCTGTTGCGGTCTGGCCGTGTTGACCAAGGGGTTAATCGGAATCGTGTTACCCGGCGGTATCATCTTCTGGTACCTGCTGCTGGGCAGACGCTGGTATATACTAAAAGAAATCCCCTGGTTCTCCGGCCTGCTACTGTTTGCTCTGGTCACCGTACCCTGGTTTATACTGGTGTCACAGGCAAACCCGGAATTCCCTCACTTCTTTTTTATCAGGGAACACTTCCAGCGCTACACCAGCACCATCCACAAGCGTAGTCAGCCGTTCTGGTTTTTTCTACCAATCCTGCTGCTGACCATGCTGCCCTGGTCCTTCTTCCTGCCGGGCAGCCTGGGTAAAGCCTGGCAGCAACGGCACAGTGACAGGGGGACCACCCTTTTTCTGCTGCTCTGGCCGCTGGTGATTATCCTGTTTTTCTCCTTATCCAGCTCCAAGCTGATCCCGTATATCCTGCCCACCTTTGCACCTCTGTCGCTACTGGTGGCTCACCGGCTTATGGCCCACTGGCATACACGCAGACCCGATTACACCGCTGCCCAGGCCACCCTTGCCCTCATACTGCTATTGGTCGGTGTAGCTCTGGCCATACTGCCACTACTGAGCTGGCTCCCGCCGATCCTGCATGCAAGCGGCCAAACCGGTCGGGATCTGGCTGCCATGCTGACCGGCCCTGCACCGGTACTTACCCTGCGCCAGACCCTGCTGCCCGGCAGCCTGCTGGTTATCTTCGGCCTGCTGCTGCTCTGGAGCATCCGCACCCGTTCCAGCCTGCTGCTGATAGGGCTGCTCTGTTGT
>DAIQQT010000242.1:0-4908 GCA_036786685.1 Trichlorobacter sp. | reverse complement strand
TGCAGCCCCAGTGCCGCTGCCGGATTGCAGCCCCCACCCCATACAGATCTGAGGCAGGGTTGGAGCGGGTAAAAGTAACCCAGAGGAAATTATCCAGCGTGCGGCTGCAGAACAGGCTGTCATCCGCAATCACCACCAAAGCAATACCATCCGGCAATGGTTGATGTTCCCAGTAGTTGCACAGCCCTAGAATTGCCTGATCCGGCTCACCACTGTCCGGTGCCGGGGAACTACCCTGCAGTACCAGTACACCGGGCAATGCCAGGGCTGGTGCTGCCCAGCCGGATGGCACAGAAATATCACCCGGCAGTTCGGTCATCAAAGAACGCCTGACCGGACCTGCTGCAGCCATCACCAGCTTGGAACCGCTGTTGAATCCGCTCCCGGAATAATCCAGGGTATCAATGGTGGTACTGGTCTGGAAATGCAGATCACGCTGCCAGTCAATCCGTTCCAGCAGATGCCTGAACATGGCGCCTATGTCATGGATATCCAGTTCAGGATTATCCTGATCAGCAACAATCAGAAGATATTTTGCCAGCGAAAGCTGCCCCTGCCCCAGAATGGCATTGGCCTGGGTCAACAGTTCCAGGGGGCGGGTGACACCATCATAGGGGGTGTACCGCTCTGAACCGATTGCCAGCAGCAGCGGATGAACGCCGGCAGCATCAACCGCATGTACCGCCTTGATACCGGGCAGCACCGTGGGGATCAGATCACCGGTCAGCTCATGGATAAAGGCACCAAAGGAGGTATCCTCCTGGGGCGGACGCCCCACTGAGGTAAAGGGCCAGATCGCATCCGGGCGGTGATAGACCGCTTCCACTTCAATAAAGGGAAAGGGATGGGTCAGGCTGTAATAGCCCAGATGGTCACCAAAGGGGCCTTCCGGCAGGGTGGCATGGGGATCAATCGATCCCACAATACAGAAATCAGCCTCAGCCGGGACCGGCAGGCAACCGGCCAGATCTGCCATGGCGATCCGGTGGCCACCCAGCAGACCGGCAAAGGAGAGTTCCGGCATCCCTTCCGGTAACGGCATGACCGCTGCCACTGACATGGAAGGCGCGCCCCCCACGAATACGTTCACCTTAAGCCGCTCACCACGCTTGATCGCTTCCTGATGATGCACACCGATACCACGGTGAATCTGGTAGTGCAGGCCAGCCTGCTGGTCCGGTTGATACTGGTTGCCGGAGATCTGCACCCGGTACATCCCCAGATTTGACTTGCCAAAACCTGGCTTGGACGGGTGCTCACTGTAGACCTGGGGCAAGGTAATAAAGGCACCGCCATCGTTGGGCCAGGAGACCAACTGGGGCAAGGCCGAGAGCTTTGTCCGGCAACTGAGTGACGGGGCCTGGGAGCGGGATACCCGCTTGGGTAGCAAATGCAGCGCCCCCAGCGGAGCACCCAATAGGCGGGTTGGTTCCTGCAGAGCCTGAAATGGATTCACTTTCAGTTTTACCAGGGTTTCAATGGTTCGCAGGGTGTCGCGGAAGATAAAGCGGGTCCGTTCCAAGGTACCGAACAGGTTACCCAGCATCGGAAAGGCAGAACCGGTTACCTGGGTAAACAGCAGTGCCGGCCCGCCAGCCTGATAGACCCGGCGCTGGATCATACCAGCCTCCAGAAACGGATCTACCGGCACCTCAATCCTGCGCAGCATGCCGTGCCGCTCCAGATCCTCCACACAATCCTGCAGATTTTTATATCCCATCGTTTCTATCTCTTTTCCGGCTGTCATTTACTGCCGGATACGGTATCATCTGAACAACGTCAATTCAACCTGAACCTTAACAGCTGAACCTTAACCCAGGCACTGGTTCTTAATGATCCGACCATCTCTTTTCAGAAAATTCCTGATCGCCTCGTTACTTTTGGCACTGGTGCCGTTGCTGGCTGCCACACTCTTTCTGTTTTCAGGACTTGAGCAGGTTCGGGATCGTCTGGCCCTTGAGATCGGTACCAGTGCCGAACAGCAGGCAGCAGAAGGGCTGCAGATGCGGGCCCGCCAGGTGGCAGATAGTATCAGCGACTACCTCCATCGCCGCGAAGATGACCTGCGTTTTTTAAGCCGTTTTGCCACTGACCGTCAGGTGCTGCTTTCCTTCTGGAAACAGCAGCGCAGCGAAGTGTGGGAACGCCGTTCCATAGCGCCCAATCAACTCCGTGAAGTACGGGAACAGGTGCCGATCTACCGTTCCTTTGCCCTGATAGATGCACATGGTCAGGAACAAATGGTGCTAAAGGATGGTCGTTTTCTGCCCCCTTCAGACCTACGCAATGTGGCCAGACCTGCCTCCACCGAATTCAAGGGTGAGACCTACTTCAATGAGATCAGGCAACTGCAGCCGGACAAGATCCATGTCACCCACCTGACCGGCTTTCATGTCAACAAGCAGCGACAACTGGCCGGTGCCTCTGAACCTGAAAATGCACTGGGCAGCCGTTATGAAGGAGTGGTCCGCTTCGGCATGCCGCTGTTTACACCGGACGGACGCTTTAACGGTGCCTTTGTGATCTCCCTTGACCATCGCCACCTGATGGAGTTTTCCCAGCATATTGACCCCAGCCCACACTTTTCAACCGTCTTCCCTTCCTACAAAAGCGGCAACTATGCCTTTTTGTTTGATGATGAAGGCTGGATCATCACCCACCCAAAACTGTGGGACATCCGCGGTGTAGATCATCAGGGGCGCCTGCTGCCCCCCTACAGCACCAACTCATCACCCGCTGCCATTGAAGCCGGTAACATCCCGTTTAATCTGGATCATGCCGGATTCATCCACCCCAACTATCCCAAGGCATCGGCACTGGTCAGGAAACAGCAAAGCGGAGTGGTCGAGCTGACCAACGTGGGCGGGGCCCGCAAGATCATGGCCTATGCTCCGATCCTGTACAGCACCGGCCCGTACAAAAAGCACGGCATCTTTGGCGGCATCACCATCGGGTATCAGGTTGACCAGTTCCAGAAGCAGGCCAGTGCCGGCAGTCTGCTCATAACCAGTAAACTGAAGGAGTATCGCCGCAAAAGTGCCCTGTTTATCTCTCTGGCCGCAATCGTAGCAGGGCTGGCTGCCTGGTTGCTGGCACGTGGCATCACCCGGCCACTGCAACGCTTAAGCGAAGGCGCCCGCCGTCTCGCCAACGGAGAAACCGGCAATCGTGTAGAGGTCAAGGGCAGCGATGAGCTGGCTGAACTGGCCCTGTCTTTTAACGCCATGGTGGCGGAGCTTGAACAACGCAAAGCCAACCTGATAGCCACCCTGGATCAGTTGCAGGAATCACGGCAGGCCATCCTGGATGAACGGAACTTCAAGGAAAGCATCCTGGAAAGTATCTCCAGTGCCATTACCACCTTTGCCCCTGACGGCTCCCTCACCTCACGCAACAGCACTCTGGACCGTTTTTTAGGGCACCACTGGCCGCTGGGCAGTCATTATGCCACGGTCTTTAAGGGCTGGGATCCGATTCCTAGCCGCATTGAACAGGCCTTTATGTCAGGAACCGGCTATGGCCGTGCACCACTGCAGCTTGAACAAAATAACACTACCCTGCATTTTGATGTGGGTATCTTCCCGATCGGTAACCATGCGGAACGGGGCCTGACGGTTACGCTGCGGGATGAGACCATTCGTGAAGAATTACGGGAAGAGACGGTCCGTTTGGAGCGACTGGCCTCGCTGGGTAAGCTGGCAGCCGGTATTTCCCATGAAATCCGCAATCCTCTGACCGGTATTTCGCTGCTGCTGGATGATCTGCATGACCGGGCCCAGCTGGGTGAAAAAGATCGTGAGATGCTGACCAAGGCCATGGCTGAGATTGAACGGATGGAGCGGTTGATCTCGGCCTTGCTGACCTTTGCCGCCCCGCCCCGTTCACGCTTTGCACCTGGCGACCCCGGTGAGGCAGCCGAGGATCTGGTCATGCTGATGCAGCGTCCCTGTCAACGCCAGGGGGTTAGCCTGTCCCTTGAACGGAATCCGTTACCAACCTGCCTGATTGATGCGGAGAAGATCCGTCAGGCACTGTTGAATCTACTGAAAAACGCCCTGGAAGCCTTGCCCCTTGGCGGCACCATTCGCATCACCGTCAACCATGATGAACATGATGCCCTGATCAGCGTGCATGACTCCGGTCACGGCATTCCCGGCCAGGATCTGCCGTTGATCTTTGAGCCGTTCTTTACCCGCAAAGGGGCCGGTACCGGTTTGGGGCTCTCCATCACCCGTCAGATTATTGAAGAACATGGCGGCAGCATCAATGTCAGTTCAGCAGCAGACCAGGGCAGCACCTTCCTGATCCGCTTACCCCTGCTATTGCCTGATTCAGAAACTGTTTCAGCATGACAAAGCAATCAATTACTGCTATAGCCAGCCTTTCAGACTCGCACGGCCACCAAGAGGCAGCATGAAACAACCATTCAAGAACATACCCGGCCAGAAATCCATGGTGGCCCTATTTCTGGAACGTTTCCTGCCGCTTGCCCTGTTTACCCTGCTGGCAGGCGGAGCCATTTTTATACTGGAACACAACAGTCACCTTGATCTGCTTTACCAATACGGCAAAATCCAATCCATTACTGAGGAATCCCCGTTAACCATCGCTCTTGAACAGCACCAGTTCATTACTATTGCATCGGTTACCCTGCTGGCACTTATCATTGCCGCCCCTGTTGCCTGGTTAAAAGCGGCACGACAATGCCGTGACCTGATTGCAGAACACCAGAATCGTGAAAACCTGCGCAGCATCAAGCTGCTGCTTGATTCAACCATTGAAGGGATCTACGGCACTGACGCTGAAGGACGCTGTATCCTGGCCAACCGTTCCTGCGCCAGGCTGCTGGGCTACGGGTCACCTGAACAGCTGCTGGGGAAAGAAATGCCCCCTCTGAAGCACCACAGT
>DAIQQT010000241.1:0-4928 GCA_036786685.1 Trichlorobacter sp. | reverse complement strand
TGCCCATGTAGGAAATTTCAGCTTTCGGTATGATGTCCCCTCCGGCTCCGCTCAGGGAGCGCCCCTGATAGTCGCCACCAACCAGTACGGTACCGCCGCCGTGTGCGCCGCTGACATCAACAACCGCATCATCAAGCAGGCCAACGTGCTGACCAAGCACCTGAACCGTGCCACCTTTTGTTCCGGTAGCTGTGGTTACGCTGCCTTGCTCAAGCGTGGCCTGCCTGGATGCCCTGAGAAAGATCTTTCCCCCCTCAGACACCGCACTGTCAGCGCTGACCACCCCTTTCTGCCTGACGATACTGCCGTACAGGCCGATACGACCGGCATCGGCAGTCAGGCTACCCAGGTTCAGGGCCTGCCCTTCAGGGGCGGTGATCACCACCGCTAACTCAGGGGCGTCACTGTCTACCAGCAGCACTTCTTTGCCCGCTGCCAAAAGAACGTCGCCATTGGGGACGTTGATTACACCGCTGTTTTCGACATCCGGTGCGATCAGATAGACCGAGCCGCCGGACGGGGTGGTGATGACCCCCTGATTCTCCACCTTGCCCGCCAGTGCATCGGCACCGAACTTCAGCCGACCGGCCAGAAAATCCTGATTGGTAATGTTAAGGCTGGAGGCCACCAGACCATTGACATCGATCTTTGCATTGGGGCCAAAGAGGATACCATTCTGGTTGATCAGGAAGACCCGACCGTTAGATTGCAGCATGCCGTAAATCTGGGAGGAGTTGCCGCCAATAACCCGGTTGAGGACAGAACTGTTGGCAGACTGCTGTACAAAACGTGTGGTCTCATTGGCGGCAATGGAAAAGCCCTGCCAGTTGATAATGGCGCTGGGGCTGTTGGTGATGGTCATGGTAGTGCCGGCGGTAGCGATGCCAACGGTGCCGCTGACCACCTGGGGGCCGGCAGGCAATGCCGACACGCTGCCTGCCGCAAGCACCAGTGCCGCCAGCAGGGAAACGGTTACCGGCACCCCTCTCCCTGTACTCCTTACCTTCTCTGCAACCACCAGCCAAGCCTCTTTAACCCTGCTCCAAATCAGACGATAGGCTTTATTCATGGCGTTACCTGTACCTTTTAGCTATTCACCCTACTGCCTGTAGCGTTAAAAGCTGACCTGCCCCTTAAAGTGTACGGCGTTACCGCCCCTTTTGGTGTTTGTTGATGCAGCAAGTGCATAGCCCCAATCAAGGCTGAAGCTGAAGAAATCGCTCACCCCCAGCCGAAAACCGACCCCGGTGCTGGTGAGGGAGTTGGCGCTTGCCTCACCGGACAAGCTCTGCACCCGCAGGTTATAACCGGTGCCGCCATCAAAGAACCCCAACAGACGAAACTGAACCTTTGGCAGCCTGGCGGCAGCAGCAAGATCCGGTGAATACACCTCAAAACTACCGCTGAATCCCGCATCATAGGCTTCTTCACGCTCTTCATACCCCCGCACCGAGGTTGCTCCCCCCAGACCGAACTGTTCGCCGGGAATCAACCTATCAGGCGTATATTGGCCATTACCGCTGACCCGAAAGACCCAGTCCATACCTGGCCGGACCAGCTTATTGAACCCGTAACGAAAGATCCAGTAGTCAGCCTTTGCAGCGCTGCGCACCAGATCATAATCCTTTTGCTGGCCCAGCCCGCCCCAGGGCTGGTTGTGCAACACTCCCACATACCCATCGGCACTTGCCACATCACTGCTCCACGAACCTCCGTACGTAACACTGAGCGGGTGAGCCAGCACGTCCTTGGCATAGTCACCCGTCAAACCAACGATCTGCAGTGAATTATCGTACTCCCGGTAATCCAGCCCTAACGCCAACTTTTGTTCGTAAGCGCCGAAACGAGGCAGGCTCAGGTTGTAGCGTATCCCCGAAACAGTGCCTTTACCGCTGATACTGAGGCTGGTGCCGGATATCTGGCTGGTACCATTGTCAACATCAGAATAGCCACCAAACAGATCAATAGTGTCACCCCAGCTGTAGAGCGGTATCCGGTATGAACCGCTGATGATCATCACCTTGTCGGCATGGTCAGGCGAGGTGACGTACTGAAGCGCCGCGATATGGTCACGATTCCAGAGATTGTAGTGCTGTAACAACAGCCCGGTGCGATAGTAGCCGCTCAGCCTGGTACCGGTATTGTCACCGGTTAAGGCTACCTTCCACGGTTTCTGGTCCTTTATCAGCACCAAGGCTTGCAGGTCTTCTGGCTTATCCGGTGTCTTGAACTGCAGGGTTATTTTTTTGGCAGGGTTCTCATTGGCTGCACGCAGGTTTTCAGAAATTGCGCTGACACGGGGTGGTTGACCTATCTGTAGGGTAGGCAGGCTGGTCAGGATGTTTTCACGACTGAAGTGAGTATTGCCGGTGACCTGAATCTCCTTGAGAACAGGTTCGAGCACCTTTATGGTTACCGTACCTCCAACCAGCTCCTGCTCCGGCAGGATCACCGTGACCAGGGAGTATCCCCGGGCCCGATACGCTGACTCCAGCTCCTCAATAGCCTCCTGTATGGTGCCAAAATCCTTCTGCGGGCCGGTGTATTTTTTAAGAACCGCAGCCACCTCATCCGCACGCAGGATAGAATTACCCTCCAACAAAATCCGGTTGATATCAAAACGGGGTACCACCGTTTCATCATCAGCCCTTGCCACGCCCGCACTCAACAGCAACACAGTTGCTAGACACAGTAATGGTTTCTTCATAACGACCTCGTACTATTTAGTCGTAAAGGTACATACCCCGTCCCAATCTGCAGCGGGCGGCTGCTGCAGATACTGCCTGACCCGCTCTTGATACACGTAATACAGCGTTCGGCTTTGCCTGTGACTGATCAGCCTGTTCAGTATCCGGTCTGCCTCCTGCCACTGCTGCTGCCGATAGGCAGTGACCATGCTGTTGAACTCATCGATGTCCCCCTGATACTCCTGCTCCAGCTCTTCACGTGTACCGCACGGTTCAAAAATCGCAACCGGCTCCTGCTTGCCCTTGACCCGCACCAGATCAAGCTCACGCCAGACAAACCCGTCAATCAGGCTGCGTGTTGTCTCACCGGCAATCACCCAGGTGTCGTACTGCCGTGTCAGACCCTCCAGACGGGAGGCCAGATTAACGGCATCACCCATGACCGTGTAGGCCACCCGGTAGTTGGAGCCCATGTTGCCGACCCGCATGGTGCCGCTGTTGATGCCGATACCGATCCTGATCTCAGGAAAACCCTGCACCGTCATCTCCTTTTGCAGGCTGACCATCCGCTTACGCATGGCAAGGGCCGCCTGCACCGCATGCAGGGCATGGTCAGGATCGTGCAACGGAGCCCCCCAGAAGGCCATGATGGCGTCACCGATATATTTGTCCACCGTGCCGCCATGTTCGTAGATGATGGCGGTCATGGCCGAGAGGTATTCGTTCATAAAAGTGGCCAGCTCTTTGGGTGTCAGCTTTTCTGAAATAGAGGTAAAGCCGACCACATCGGTAAACAGTACGGTCATCTCCCTCGCCTCGGCCGCCATGGTGAAATGTTCAGGATCTTTGCTCATGGTCTGTACGATCTGGGGTGGCACATACTGGCCGAACAGACCAGTAATCTGGCGCTTGGCACGGGATTCAACCAGGAAGCCATAACCGGCATTAAAGGCGAAAAGGACAGGGAAAAGAAGCATCTGGGAGGCAAGCGGCAGTACCAGGCCAGCCTTCCAGGCCAGGTAGTTGATCAACCCGCTTGTCGTAACAACCCCGATCGTCAGGGCTAAAGACCAGAGCGGTCCCAACAGCGGCAGCAGCAGGATCAGCAGCAGACCACCCACCAGCAACGAGGCCAGCTCAGCACCACGGGCATAGGTGGGGGCGTGCCTGATGCTGTTGTCCAGCATCCCGGCAATCATGTTGGCATGGATCTCCACGCCGGCATAGACCGCCGACACCGGGGTGGAGCGCAGATCCATCAGGCCGGGAGCGGTGGTACCCACCAGTACGATTGCCCCTTCCAGAGTCTCTTTTTTTACCCGCCCTTTCAGGATATCAGCTGCAGAGATGTAGGGAAAACTGCCCTGATTACCACGGTACGGAATCAGGGCAGAGGCAGAACTGTCCACCGGAATCTTCAGGTCTGCGGTCTGCAGCCACTCAAGCATGGCATTGCTACCAGCAGGAAAACCGGGAACGATTGAGGGATAGCCGAACATGGCCCGCAGCACGGCCAGGGAAAGGGATTCGTAGTAGTTGTCGCCAAACTGCTGCAGCATCGGCACCCGACGGGTAACACCGTCGGGATCGGGATCGGGATTGAAATGACCGGCTGTAGCAGCGGCCTGCTGCAACGTTGGGATGTTGGCACCATAGCCGGTCTTGAGCGGGATATGGGAGATACCACTGCCAAAGACGCTTGTATCAAGCACCGGAGACGGGAGCAGGCCAGACTTAAGGCTCTTCCCCCCCAGATCACCGGCAAAGTAATACCCCAGCACCACCGGCCGATCTTTGAAACGGGACGCCAGGAGCCGGTCATAATCAAGACGGTTACGGGATTGTGCCAGCACCTTCCTGAACGCACTGTTATCTTTCAAAAGTCCCTGAGAGAGGTTCTCCAGCTCTTTAAGCCCTGAACTGGTATCCGGTTCGGCAAAGACCACGTCAAAACCGACCACCGCCACCTGGTACCGTTCAAACAGCAGGTCCACCATCCGGGCCACCTGGTTACGGCTCCAGGGCCAGCGTCCAATTTCCGCAAGGGATTTTTCGTCGATGTCGACAATAACGATCCGGTCGTCCACCGTGCCCGGCATGGTACGCAGCAGCCGGTGGTCGTAGCTCCAGAGTTCAAGCTGCTGCACCAGCCCCAACTGCAGTACGCCTGCTGCATGCAACAGAAACAGCAGCAGCAGGACAGCTCCCACTGCCATCCGCAGGGCATGTTTCTTCATCAGG
>DAIQQT010000240.1:0-4938 GCA_036786685.1 Trichlorobacter sp. | reverse complement strand
CGGTACCCCGCGTGAAGTAGGCGGCTGCCGGGTGGCTGGTGCCGGGCAGGGTGCGGTAGCCGATACCGTCGCCGTCAACATCCGCATACCGTTTCCAGTTCCCTTGCAGGCGGGTCAGGTCATCGGCAGTCAGTACCTTGCCCCGGTCAAGCGGCTGATCCGGGTAACTGAACGGTCGGGTGGGCCAGAGGTTCATACCCAGATCCAGATCACTCAGCACAATCACCAGGGTCTGCAGCCGCTCGGCCAGATCCAACGCCTGCCAGCCGAACGCAAAGCACTCCTCCACCGAGCCGGGAATCAGGCAGACCTGACGGCTGTCGCCATGTCCCAGAAAGTAGGCCGCCATGATGTCATCCTGGGCCGTGCGGGTTGGCAGGCCGGTGGATGGCCCCATCCGCTGCACATCCCAGATCACCGCCGGTATCTCGGCAAAAAAGGAGTAACCGGCAAACTCGGCCATCAGCGACAGGCCGGGACCTGAGGTGGCGGTCATGGCCCGGGCGCCTGCCCAGCCGGCCCCCACCACCATGCCGATCACCGCCAGTTCATCCTCTGCTTGCACGATGGCGTAGGTGGCGTTGCCCTCTGCATCGGTGCGCAGTCTGGGCAGGTTCTCGCTGAGCATATCAATGATTGAGGTGGAGGGGGTAATCGGGTACCAGGCCACAAACTGCACCCCGCCAAAGATCGCCCCCAGCGCTGCGGCGCTGTTGCCGTCAATCAGGAAGGTGCCGCTGGTTTTATCCATCCGCTCAAGGCGGAATGGGTCGGTCTTGGTCAGGTTGGCGGCTGCCCAATCGTAAGCAGCCGTAATCGTGCCGCCATTCAGGCTGATCGCCTTCTGCTTGCCCCCAAGGGTGTGGGCAAGGGCGGCCTCAATCTCCTGCATTTCAATCCCCAGCAGCCAGGCCAGCACGCCGACATAGACAATGTTGGCAACGTACGGCTTGAGCTTGAAATCAGCGCCCGACTGTTTGACCAGCTCAGTTACCGGCATCGGATAGCAGGTAATATCATCCCGCTGCAGCGGCAGCTGCTGATCATCAGGGTAAAGACAGATACCGCCCGGCGCCAGCTGCTCAAGATCCTCCTTGAGCGAGGTCTTGTTCATGGCCACCAGCACCTGGTAACTGCCGCTGCGGGCCAGATGGCCGTCCAGGTTGACCCGGATCGTGAACCAGGTGGGCAGCCCCTGGATGTTGGAGGGGAAGATGTTCTTGCCGCTGACCGGCAGACCCATCTTGTGGATCGCCCGCAGTACGGTGTTGTTGGCAGTCTGGCTGCCTGAACCGTTGACCGTGGCGATGGTGATGGAGAAGTTGTTTACCGGACTGCTCGTGCCTGCTGTCATCACGTTACCTCGCCTTACCTGAGATAGTGGCAGGTGTAGCCACCGGGATTTTTTTGCAGATAATCCTGATGGTTCTCTTCTGCCCGGTTAAAGACCCCTGCCTTTTCCAGACTGGTCACAATCGGGCGTTTCCACTTCCCGGAGGCATCCACCACCCGGATCACCCGCTCGGCAATCATTTTCTGGGTATCGCTCTGAAAGAAGATGGCGGAGCGGTACTGGCTGCCGCGGTCATTGCCCTGCTGATCTTTGGTGGTTGGATCGTGCATCCTGAAGAACCAGTTCTGCAGCAGCTCTTCATAGCTCAGCTTACGGGGATCAAAGACAATCTCGACACTCTCGGCATGACCTGACTTCGAGTCATGGGTATCTTCATAGCGCGGGTTTTTCAGGTGGCCACCGGTATAACCGACCTGGGTTTTGAGTACACCGGGAATCTTGCGCAGAATATCCTGCATCCCCCAGAAACAGCCGCCGGCCAGTACCGCCTTTTCCTGCTCCGGTGCATCGGTACGGATACCGGCGGCCTCAAACTTGGGCACGTAACGGCCGTAGCCCTCTTTCCAGAGGCTGGCTACCGGAATAAACCTCAGAGAGGCAGAGTTGATGCAGTAACGCTTGCCGGTCTCCTTCGGGCCATCGTCAAAGACGTGCCCCAGGTGAGAATCGGCATGCTTTGAGCGAACCTCAACCCGCAGCATACCGTGGCTGTCATCCGGCTTGTCAACAATATTGGACGTTTCCAGCGGCCGAGAGAAACTTGGCCAGCCGGTGCCGGAATCAAATTTATCCAAAGAGCTGAACAGCGGTTCTCCGGAGACCAGATCCACATAGATTCCCGGTGCATGATTATTCCAGTAGGCGTTCTGGAACGGTGGCTCTGTTCCGCACTGCTGGGTAACCCGGAATTGCTGGGGGCTAAGGCTCTGCTTCAACTGTTCTTCCGTTGGTTTTGCATAAACCGGCGCTTTACTTTCCATGGGCATCACCTTTTTTGTGCTGCTGTCACAGGCAGCCAGACAAGTGTTAAGGATTACGAGCAGTATCAACAGCACCAGGATAAGCAGCCTGTTTTTCATAGACACCTCCCTGTTCATCACTATGCGGCTCCAGAAGAAAGTACCTCTCATTTTTGCGCTCAGCAACAAAAATACCTAACCTTGCACGGCTGGATGCAGTATCGTCTATCTTCATGCTGTCTGCCACTCTGGCGCAAGAAAGGAAGTATCGTGAAGGACGGATCGCACCACCTGTTTTCTGCCTATGAAAAATTTGTCATCGCCATGCTGGGATTGCTGCAGTTTACGGTGGTGCTGGACTTTATGGTACTGTCGCCTCTGGGTGCGATTCTGATGCCTGGCCTGGGCATATCCACCTCCCAGTTTGGACTGGTTGTTTCAGCCTATGCATTCAGCGCCGGTGCATCAGGAATCTGTGCGGCAGGCTTTGCTGACCGGTTTGACCGGAAAAAACTGCTGTTGCTGTTCTATACCGGCTTTATCTGCGGAACCATATTCTGTGGAGTTGCCACCAGTTATACCGGCCTGCTCTGGGCTCGGATTATTACCGGCATCTTCGGCGGCGTGATCGGCTCCATATCGTTTGCCATTATTACTGACTTGTTTACCATGGAGGTGCGTGGCAGGGTGATGGGGGTGGTGCAGATGGGATTTGCCGCCAGCCAGGTACTGGGAATTCCGGTGGGGCTCTATCTCGCAACAAAATTCAACTGGCATGCGCCGTTTCTGATGATTGCATCGTTAGGTGCGTTTTTTGGTGTTGTAATCGCGTTTAAGTTGCGGCCGGTGACTGAACACCTTAAAGTCCGGCATGACACCAACGCCCTGCATCACCTCTGGCAGACAGCAACCAACAGGCTCTATATACGGGGTTTCGGCGCAACAGTGCTACTGGCCACCGGCGGTTTCATGCTGATGCCGTTCAGCACAGCATTCCTGGTCAATAACGTATTGGTTCCAGAAGTCAGACTCCCCGAGATATTCTTTGTTACCGGCTGTTTCACAATGGTGATGGGCCCGATCATTGGCAAGCTGGCTGATGCCTATGGCAAGTACCGGCTGTTTGTTCTGGGAAGCCTGCTTTCAATGATCATGGTGGTTATCTACACCCACCTGGGGCCAAGCCCGATCTGGTTGGTGATACTGATCAACATCCTGCTCTACACCGGCATATCCTGCCGTATGATAACCTCCTCCGCCCTGATCTCCGGCATGCCGGAGCCACCGGATCGCGGGGCCTACATGGGAATCAACTCCTCTATCCAGCAGGTATCCGGGGGAATTGCTTCAGGCCTTTCCGGTCTGATTGTACAGCAGGCGACAAAAAACTCTCCTCTGCAGCACTACGATATAACCGGCTTTATCACCGTTGTGACCATGATGATAACCATGGGGATGATGCTGTATATCAGCCACCATGTTTCCCGCAAACTGCACCTTACCCCTCTCTGAAAGCCCGCCTGCCGGGCAACGTTAGCTTCCTTTCCCTGACTAGCCGTATCTTGCCCCTCATACCACACAGCGTTTAGCAAATCTCACCCGCACACTTGAGAAAAATCTATTTCTACCGAAACAGATACTACTACGGACTTCTTGAAAACAATTATGAGGAAGGCCGGACAAAAATGCCGTCAGGTATACCCAGGGAGAGCTATGCACAGTCTGGTTGATGATTTCAGCTACCACGGAATTTCTTTTGATGAGCGAATGGCGATTTTTCTACTCTTCAGGGATGGAGAAAAACTGGAAAGTACGCTTGAGCGGTTTTCTGGCAGCACACAACAGAAGGTACTACGTAATGAGTTACGCGATAGCCACTAAACTACTTTCTCCAACAGAACTGCAGTATCTTGAGCTGAAGAAAGAGCATGCCGCTGAAAAGGCCAACAGCCAGACTGCTCACTCATCAAGGAAACAGCGGGATACCGGCATTGTCGATCAGGTAATGCTCTCATCAAACATTGATCCTGATGAGGCCAGCAAACGCAAGCCGTCTCAACCGGTAACAGCTGATGAGAGCCGCGCGCTGCGAGAGCAGCTCTCTATCTACGTATAACCCCCGACAGCGCACCCACCGGCAGCTCGTCACACTTCGAGTAAAGGTTAGCCAATACTGTTCATCCTGAACACAGTCTTGTTGGCAATCCAGTCTGAAACCGCGGCAACATACCGGGCGTAATGGGGTGACTGCAGGTGGCGCTGCAGGGATTCCCCATCCTGCCAGGTCTCAAAGAACAGAAACAGGTCCTGATTGTCACAATCCTGATGCAGGCGGTACTCGATGCATCCCGCTTCCTGACGGGTCGGGAGGATCATGTTCAGCAGTTCCGCCTTAACCGCCTCACGATGTTCAGCTTTGGCCATTACCTGGGCAACGATAGTTACCGGCATATCTTCACCTCATTTTCCACAATCTATTGAGTGTCTGCGTTACAAAGCATCTGTACAACATCTGCCAGTATATCTCCACGACTGTACAGGTCTGCCCGGTGTTGCATGGATTGCTCTTCAGCCCAGTATTTCTGCCAGGTCGGCAGCAATACTGGCCGGGGTATCGGTTGGTGC
>DAIQQT010000239.1:0-4946 GCA_036786685.1 Trichlorobacter sp. | reverse complement strand
TCCCCCGCAGGAATCCCTTTTTTTCTTCAGACATCAAAGTTCCTTTTTGAGGCGTGTCAGGGCGTTGGTGAAGTGGAAACGGGCCAGTCCCACCGGACAGGCTCTATCTGCCTGTAGTACCAGAGAGTAGTCTGGATCAACAGCGCCGATTAACAGAATCTGCCGCTCTGAGGTGACCACAACATCTTCGATAACCCCCCCCTGATTGTCGGCATGGGTCTCACGCAGGCGTGAAAGTACAATCCCTTTGTGGGCGGCAACAAAACGCATGTCGTAGGAATCGCAGTGGCAGTATTCCTGTACCGCCTCCCCTTCCCAGTCCACCAGAATGGCACCCACGGCATGGGGTACGGTATCCACCAGCTCTTTCAATACGGTCTGAAACGGCATTGTCTGTTCCTCGCAATGGCTGCAGAAATGATCGTTTTACATACCAGAACAATCGGCTTAATGCAATCGGACCGACACCAGCCGCGAGGCCCCCGGCTCCTCCATCGTGATACCGTAGAGGGTGTCGGCAACCGCCATGGTGGTCTTGTTATGGGTGATAATGATGAACTGCGAAATAGCGCTCATCTCCCGCACCATGTCGTTAAAGCGGCCGATATTGGCATCATCAAGGGGTGCATCCACCTCGTCCAGCAGGCAGAACGGGGTCGGCTTGATCAGGAAGATCGAGAAGATCAGGGCCACGGCGGTTAACGCCTTTTCGCCGCCGGACAGCAGCATTACGTTGGCCAGTTTTTTGCCGGGAGGCTGTACGATAATATCAATACCGGTCTCCAGCAGATCCTGTTCATCGGTCAGCCGCAGCTCTGCCTTGCCGCCGCAGAACAGGCGCGGAAAGACCTCCTGAAACTTTTCATTGATCAGGGTGAAGGTTTCCAGGAACCGTTTGCGGGTGGTGCGGTTGATCCGGTGGATCGCCTGCTGCAGATCGTTCAGCGACTCCTCAAGATCCGCCTTCTGGCCGGCCAGAAAGTCGTAGCGCTGTTCCATACCAGCGTACTCTTCGATTGCCATCAGGTTAACTTCACCCAGCTCGTCAATCATCCGCTCAAGGTCGGTCTGACGGATACGGGCCGCAACCGGGTCCAGCTCCCGCTCACCCAGCCGTTCGCGTACTTCACTTAAACTCAACCGATGACGGTCCTGCAGTGACTGTTCAAGGTGTTCCTGCTGCAGCGAAAGTGAAGAAGCCTTCAGCGAGAGATCCGCGTGCAGCTGGCGGATCGCTTCCCGCTCTTCCCGACGCAGGCGGGCATCATGCTCTGCGGTTGCCAGTTGCATGGCTGCAGCTTCATGCTGCTGGCGTACGACCTGTAAAAGTTCATCCTGTTTGATCTGCTGTTCAAGCAGGATCTGCAGGCGCTGTTCCTCACTTTCCAGTTCGCTGCAGAGCCGTTTCCGGCTGTTTTCAGTCTGTTCACGCTCTGTCATGCTGTTCTGAATCCGCAGGTCCAGCTCTGCCAGCTGAGAGGTTAGCGAAACAACCGTGCGCTGGTGGGCCTCTCCCTGTTCCCGCAGGGTGGCAACGGCTACCCGCTGCCCCGTCAGTGCTTCGCGGGCTGCGGCAAGGATCAGGCGTCGCCCCTCAAGTTCAGCGCTTAATGTCTGTGATTCCTGCTCAAGGCTCCTGGCGCGGGCCTCAGCCTCTTGCTGGCCGATCTGTGCAACCCTTTGTTCTTCCTGCAGGCTGGTCTGCTCTTCTTCCAGAGTTGCCCGTTCGTGTACCAGCAGCTCCAGGCGTTCATCCAGCCGTGTTGCCTCAGCATCAAGCTGCTGCCGGTCTTTTATCAGTCCTGACAACAGCAGATCAAGCCGGTGCTGATCAGTACGGGCGGCCTGCAGTGCATGACCAACCTCCTGCAGTTCATCCCGAATCCGCTTCTGCTCGGCCTCACTGGTGGCCAGGGTCTGGGATTGTGTCTGTACCTGCAGCTCAAGTGATCTGATTTCCCGCTTTTTGTGGATGATGCCGCCCTGGGCTGATTCCGGAGGGCCAGCGCTGACGGTGCCGTCAAAGGCAACAACCTCGCCGGCCCGGGTCACAAAGGTCAGGTCAGGGTAGCTGCGGGAGAGGGATAAGGCGGTCTCAAGGGAATCCGCCAGATGCACCGGAGCCAGCATCCGCTGCAATTGCGTGGCTGCCTGACCGGAGACTTCAAGTAGTGCCAGCAGCGGTATTGTGCCACTGACCTGTTGCGGTATGACCTGTTGCGGTATGACCGGTTGCTGCTGGGGTGCGGCCAGTTGGGCACGTCCGGTGGCCTGTTCTCGCAGATACCGGAGGGCGCTGATCAGGTCCTGCTCGTTGTTGCAGAGAACCGCCTGCAGCCGTTCAGCCAGCACGGATTCAACTGCCAGTTCATACTCTTCCGGTACCAGCAGGGTATCAGCCAGCATACCGCCCAACCGTTCACGCAGGGGGGACTCGGTCATCAGCTGCCGCACGCCCTGTCCGTACCCGGCAAACTGGGCCTCAAGCTCCTGTAAAGATGTCAGGCGTGAGCTGTTTCGACTCAGTTCATCCCGCTGGGCCTGGACCAGCTTGTCTAACTCCGGCAACTGCGTCTTCAGCAGCTTTTCCTGCTCTGCCAGCAGGGCAATCTGTGTCGCCGCCGTCTGCTGTTCCTGCCTGCGTTGCTCAAGCTGCTCGGTTAAGGTGGTATGGCAGCTCCTGTTCTCGTGCTGCTTTTCCATGACCACAATCTGCTCATGGCTGTGACGCTCAAGCCGTTCAGCCAATACCGCCAGACGTTTCTGGGCAGTTTCCTGGCGGGTGCGGCATTGTGCGGCCTCGCCGGTGGCGCTGAACAGCTCTCGGCGCAGCGTTTCTATCCGGCGGCTCAGGGTTTCAAATCCCTGTTCCTGCTCCTGCTGTTCCTCCTGCAGTGTGGCCAGACGGGCCTCGGCAGCGGTCAGGTCGCTGCCAGTGGTCTGCTGGTGTTGTTGCAGTCTGGTCAGCTCAACAGCAAGGGCCTCGCGCCGTTCTGCAATGGCCTGTTGCTCAAGCTCAAGCCGGGCCAGACGTTCCGTGATGGTCTCCTGTTCTTTACGACGAAAGGTCAGGCCGTTTTCACAGGCAACCGCCTCGCTTCTGACCCTGAACAGCTCTTCCTGCTGGGCAGACAGCTCTTTTTCCGACTCCAGCATGGCCAGACGTTGCAGCTCTACCAGGTTTTCAGACGTATCGGCTGCGCTTACCACTTCCTGCATCCGCTGTTGCTGTTCGCTTAGCTGTTGCTGGGTCTGTTGATGCTCGGTCTGCAGGTTATCGGCCTGATGCAGGGTGAAAAGCAGGTCAATCTCCCGCAGTTCTTCGCGGTGTTCTCTAAATTTCTCTGCCTTTTTGGCCTGACGCTGCAGGGCATTCAGTTGTCGTTTGATCTCTCCCAGCACATCAGACAGGCGCAGCAGATTCTGGCGGGTGGCATCGATCTTTTTCAGGGCCAGCTGTTTTCTGGTCTTGTATTTAGTAACGCCGGCAGCCTCTTCAATCAGCAGGCGCCGTTCTTCAGGGCGTGAGTGCAGAATCTGGCCGATCTTACCCTGCTCTATAATAGAATAGGCCTTGGTGCCGACGCCGGTATCCATAAAAAGTTCAGAGATATCCAACAGACGACAGGGGGTTTTGTTGATCAGGTATTCGCTCTCGCCATCACGGTACAGGCGGCGGGTAAGCTGGATCTCGCTGAATTCAAGATACTTGGCCGGAGCACGTCCGTCTTCGGTTGAAAAAACCAGCGATACTTCGGCCATTCCCAATGGTTTGCGGTTTTCGCTACCCAGGAAGATGACATCATCCATCGCCTTGCCCCGCAGGTTTTTGGCAGACTGTTCACCCATGCACCAACGGATGGCGTCAACAATATTGGACTTGCCGCAGCCGTTAGGGCCCACTACGCCGGTCACCCCCTGCTGGAAGTCCAGAACAACCTTGTCTGCAAACGATTTAAAACCTGCTATCTCGAGTCGTTTGATTTTCATAGTATGATGGTGTTGTCTAACATGTGATATTTACTTGAAAGATGTTGCATAGAGTATGCTCATTTGTTACTGTATTTTTGTCACAGTGTCCACTATTGAGACACTTGCTGGACACTACAGGGGGTGCTATGCCACGGTTAAAAATTACAAAAGCCAACGTGAAAGAGATTGCCAAACCGGTATCCGGTCAAGTCGATTACTTTGACACAGAGTTGTCTGGTTTTGGTGTCCGGGCCACCAAAGAAACCCTGACATTTTTTGTACGCTCCAGGCAGCGCGGCACCAACAAGAAGCCATTCATTCCCATTGGTGTCTTTGGACTCTTTACAACCGAACAGGCGCGGTCAGTTGCTAAAGAATATCTGCAGCGCCTTGCTGCAGGTGATGATCCTCACCCGGACCGGCAGAAACAATTGTTCACATTAACCGTTGCAGACCTCCACCGTCAATATATGTCTACCAAGAAGACCTTGGCACCGGCAACAATCCGGCAATATACGGCCTGGATGGATAACCATTTCAAGGACTGGTTGACACTACCAGCGGACACTATAACCGGCAGCATGGTCCTGGATCGTCTTGAGCTGATGGAAATCACCAACGGCAAGTCACAGGCAATTAACGCTGTCAAGTTGCTCAGAAGCCTTTTCCGGTTTGGGCTGGCCTTGCACCCTGGGGTGATCCATAGAAATCCTGTTGATGGTGTACGGGAAGTGCGGGAACGTGATTGGGCGAAGAAGAAGCGTCGAACCACCTTTATTAAGCCAGAAGACCTGCCAATATGGTTTAAGGCGGTGAATGCTTATGATAACCCCAAAGGGCGGGAGTATCTGCTGATGTTGCTTTATACCGGGCTGAGACGTAACGAAGCGGCCCGCCTGAAGTGGTCCAACATTGATTTCAAGAGGAAGGCCTTCACCTTTACACCTGAAAAGAAACGGGGTGAAAAGCCGGAA
>DAIQQT010000238.1:0-4992 GCA_036786685.1 Trichlorobacter sp. | reverse complement strand
ATATATCCCTGCCAACACCTTACAGGCAGGCTCTCCCAGTGGTGCTACCGAGAGACCCAGCATTTCCTGAGCACGTTTGTTGATGCTGACAACCTCGGCATCGCGATCCAGGCCCACCAGCCCCACCGGCATCTGGTCAAGCAGGGTATGGTAGATGGTTACAACCTGGCTCTGATTGGCAAGATTCTGGGCATGCAGATCATCCAGACTTGTCAGGGCACTGCTTAGCGCCTCCAACTGTCGGCTTTGTTGCAGATTACGGGAATTAAGCTCCAACGCTTCTTTGACTGACTGCATCAAAAACGGTTCATCCCATGGTTTGGGAATAAATTTGTAGATGTTACCTTCATTGGTGGCAGAGATAATGGCGTAGGTATCGGCAAAACCTGACAGCACCATCCTGACCGTATCCGGCCAACGCTGCCGTACCGTGCTCAGAAACTCTACGCCGTTCATGCCAGGCATCCGGTAGTCTGAAATAACCAGGTTAAATGGCTCTGACTGCGCCATAAGCTCAAGCCCCTGCGGCCCGGAACTGCAAAGAACCACCTCATAATCAAACAGCCTGAACAGCCTCTTAAGAGAATTGAGAACAGACTGTTCATCATCAACCAGCAAAATTCGAGCGCTCTTATTCATGCATCTTCCTCACTGGCCTGTGCCGGCAGCCTGACGGTAAAGGTAGTACCTTTGCCAGGTTCACTTTCAACGCTGATTTCACCACCGTTTTTGCGCACCATGTCATAGCTGATGGTCAACCCCAGACCGGTCCCCTGCCCCACCGGTTTCGTGGTAAAAAAAGGTTCAAAAATCCGCTTTACGGTTTCAGGAGACATCCCCTTGCCGGTATCAGCAACTTTAAGAACAACATAACCGGCATCAAAGAGCGTGGTAACCGTCAGACTACCGTGCCCTTCGATAGCTTGCGCAGCGTTTACCAGCAAGTTGGTAATGACCTGATTGATCTGCTGAGGGTTACACATGACTTTCGGGATGTCACCCAACTCAAGATTAAGGTGCGCCACATATTTGAGCTCATTGCGCACAATATTGACCGTACTGTTGACACACTGATTCAGATCAGTCGGCTTGACCGTTGCTTCATCAACCCTGGCAAAATCCTTCAGGTCAAGCACGATATGCTTCACCCGATCAGCGCCTTCCAGTGACTCCTGGATTAAATCATCAATATCATTGGCAATAAAGTGAAGGTCATGCCTGGCATACAGCGCATCAAACTGCTGTTTCAATTCATTTTTACCGGCGAGCAAGGTATCGCACTCAGCAATAAAGTTCTTCATTGATCCGGTATATTCCCGCAGTGTGCCTAAATTACTGATGATGAACCCCATCGGATTGTTGATCTCATGGGCCACACCGGCAGCAAGCTGGCCGATGGAGGCCATTTTGTCCTGCTGAAGCATGAAGGCGTCTTTCTCCCGGTTCTTGGCAAGCTCTTCCTGAACACGTTGTTCCAACTCTTCATTCAACAGCAGTAACCGTTCTTCAGCCAACTTGCGGTCGTTTATATCAAGGTGCGTCCCGGCCATCCTGATCGGATTCCCAGCAGCATCTCGCTCAACGACCCGCCCCCGATCCAGTATCCAGTACCACCTGCCATCCTTTGTTCTGCAGCGATGCTCAGTCTCATAAAATGATGACAAACCTTCCAGATGGTGCTGTAACACCTGCTGAACCAAAGGCATGTCATCAGGGTGAACCAGAGACTCCCAGACACTGACACTTGGTTCAAGTTCGTCAAGCCGGTAACCGAGCATGGCAGCCCACTGTTCGTTGTAGCTGACACTACCACTGGGTAGATGCCAATCCCACAACCCCAGCTCAGCTCCCTCCAGGGCAAGGCTCAGACGCTCTCTGCTTTCTTTGAGCTCGGCTGCGGTAATCGTCAAAAGGCGATTCTGTTCAGCAATGGCCTCCTCACGCAAACGAGCCTCCTCAAGACGCGCTGCAGCGAGACGACTACTGGTATCTGAACGGATCAGAACCACTGCCCCAACCAATATTAACAAGCCGATAGCTGCGGTAGTAACTACCAGCTGGCGTGGTGACACCTGCAGCTCCAGGTCTAGGGGGGCAAACATGGTAATGAATAACCTGGACTGTAAAACCGGCACGGTTACCGCAACTGCAGAAAAGGATGTTCCTGAATCAGGCGAACTGAATTGGAATGTCTGTTGCCCCGGCTTCAGCGCAGTTGCTGCAGGTAACATGCTGGAACGGATGCGGTATAAATCAGTTGCTGCAGGAAAAGCCAGAAACTGTTTCCGGTCATGCAGCACTCCCAGACTGTTTCTCAGGTCATTCTTGCTGCTTGCTGAACCAATAAAATGATCGTACAGCTCATTGAAAGGAATCCACGCCAGGATATGGCCGGCAAATTGGTCCTTGAACCGGAAGGGGCACGCCAATACCAACTGTGCAGGCTCTGATGAAGACCTTGCAGGAGCAATATACTGCCTAACACCACTGGTACGGGCAGAACGATACCCGGACAACAGTTTGCGATCCAGCGGCCTGCTACTTCCATCATGACTGTCCACCAGCACTTTGCCGTCTGCGGTGACAAACATGATTCTGCTATACAGAGTACCACCATCAAGCTTTTTACGGGAGCGATAGCGGTCAAAGGCACGCTGCAACTCATCTAACGATGCCCCCAGGCCGTACTCAAGCGACATGCCCAGTGACAGATTTTCAAAATATGCCAACAGCTGCTGTTTTTCCGACAGGTCAATCAGGTCCTCTGACCGGTCCAGCAGGTACGACTCCAGTGCAACTGCTCTTTTCTCGGTAACATGCTGCTGCTGTTCCAGTACGGCCCCCTGGATGCGGTCATGGGAACGATAGAGATTCAGCAGCAGAAACCCCAGATATGCCAGTAACAGGAGATTGATGAGAAACAGGGCTCCGCGAAACCTGTAATTTCTGACCTGCATCATGCCTCTGTTCTCCTCATCCGGCATCGATCAGCAACCTGACGCGTTACATAGATGGATATCAGGATAGCGATTAGCAGGTATTTCAGCCTTCTTTATTGGCCTTCCGGAGCGCGGTTTAACCATGTCAGTACGCATTTTAACCAAAAGGTCTATTGCCTGACCCGTGGTGGTCGGCGTAACGACACAACAGTTCATGCCGTTATTCATACTTTCTTTGCAGACCTGGATATCGCAATTCCTTGATAGTCCGCAGATCAGGGCAGCAGCAGTTCCTGCTTCAGACCGTTCCAGCTGCCGTAATGCCTGTGCCGTACTGTAGCTGTCAAAATCCGGCAACGTAAGGCTCAGCAGGATCAGATCATACTGTTTCTTCATCCTGCACCTCAGTGCCTCACCTCCATCTTTGGCGCAGTCGGCACTGAATCCGAGAAAAACGGCAGTTTTTTCCAATAAGAACCGGTTGGTCTCGCTGTTTTCAACAATCAGAATGTTCACACACCCCTCCCGGATTTTGCAGATAATGATGCAAAGATCATGTCCAGCACTTCTCTCTGTCGCATTTCAAACTTGTTCAACACCGCCAGACAACTCCCTGCCGGACAGATTGTATGCAGATAATCAGCAGAATGCCCTGACAACATGATGATTCTGGCTGGTTCAATCCCGGCCTGCAGCGAAAACTGAAGAAGTTTTTTCCCATCCATCACCGGCATTTCGACATCTATCAGGATCAGTGCATAGCTGGTTTGCTGTAATAATCTCAGTGCCTCCAGTGGATTGTTGCATGTAGCCATACTGATCCCTGGATACTGTCGGGTTACATATCCCCTCAGGTATTCCGTAAAGGCCACTTCATCATCTATCAAGAGCACTTGACACATGCAGCGGTCCTCTGCCTAGCAACGCTGGTCTTCCAGACAAAACGGACTGACCACAGAACTGGCAAGTTGCTTTAATCGTTCCACATCAAGAGGCTTCGCCATAAAATGGGTGAGCAGATCAGCATTATTCAAATGCCGATATCTGGACTGACACAAGCTATCTCCAGATACAAAACAGATCAGACTGGGATCTGTCTGACGACGATGGGTACGCTCCCAGATTCTTATCTGCATAACAGCGCTGCAGCCATCCAGTACCGGCATCTCATTATCCATAACCACAAACCGGTACGGCTGCCCCTGTTGGGCGGCATGAATATAGAGCAGTACAGCATCTCTGCCATTTTCAGCACAATCAACACGAAGTCCCATTGTGCCAAGCACTCCCTGCAGATGAAGACGACAACTCTTTTGATCGTCAACCACCAGCGCCTTCATAGAATTCTCCCGGCAATTCGTTGAACAACAGTTCTTTATGGTTTGATCATGCCGGTATTTACTGCACGTAACAATTCGGAAAAAGGCTGACAGAGGGACAACTAACCAACTGAAATAACGTGTAGGAATAGGACTACAAGGCGTGCAGCGGGGTGAAATGCGATGAAAACAGGTCAGTGGCGGTCAACAGAACTGATTGTGGCGCCAGCAGAGCAATAAAAACTAATGATTATGTCAGGTTATGATTGTTCGCGTAGGTAATCAGGTCTGCATCACTATGAAACCCCATCTTGGCAAACAGACGGGCCTTATAGGTGCTGACGGTCTTGATGCTCAACTCAAGATCAAAGGCAATGGCCTTCAGACTTTTACCGGTTGCGATACTGCGCAGAATCTGGAATTCACGGTTTGACAAGGATGAGTGGGAGGGACGGGAACAGGCATCTCCATCAAGGGCCTGATTAATCAGGACATTTGAAAGGCTCTGGCTGAGATAGCGTTTCCCGGAAAATATCTGTGCCACCGCAAGCAGCAGCTCGTCTGCAGCCTCTTTTTTGGTGAGATAGCCAGAGGCACCCAGCTTCAGTGAACGTAACGCAAACTGTTCTTCAGGAAACATGGAGAGCATCAGCACCGGCAGGTCCGGCCTGTTTTCATGGATACGACTCAGCAGCTCAAGACCACCCAGTCCCGGCATGGAGATATCAAGAATG
>DAIQQT010000237.1:0-5008 GCA_036786685.1 Trichlorobacter sp. | reverse complement strand
GAAGGTTCACGTGGTATTGCCCTGAAACATGCTGGCGGTACGCCGGTACCTGTCCCTTTGGTCGGCACGGTTCGGGCTGGACAACCTGAAACTGCAATTGAAGAGATTCAAGGCTATGTATCCGTTGATCCTGCCTGGTTGAAAGGTGAGGGCAACTTCCTACTTCGGGTCAAAGGGGACAGCATGATAGAGGCTGGCATCTTTGATGGTGATCTGGCTTTAATCCAGCCCCAGCCAACGGCTGAAAATGGCCAGATCGTAGTGGCTTTGATTGATGGTGAAGCAACCTTAAAGCGTTTCTTTGCCGATGGAACTTGTATTCGTTTCATACCTGAGAACAAACATCTGCTGCCGATTGTGGTCCGGGCCGGAGAGGCTGATACCATGATTGTAGGCAGATTACTCAAGACCATCCGCTCCTTTGAGTAATGTCTGGCGCACCTGTACGGATAGCCGTGGTCTTTGAACCGGGCAAGAAAGCCAGACCTGTCTGGTTTGAACTGAACCGTCAGCAGCATAAGGTTACTGAAACCACCTACCATTGGAAAGACAGCATCGGCAGCACTCAACTGCTGCACTACGCCGTCAGTGATGGTGAAGCATTGTATGAGCTGGTTTTCAATCCGATTGACCAATCCTGGACTATCCAGAACCATCCAACCGAGTAGCCCTTCATGCAACATCGTATTGTCATGCATATCGACATGAACGCCTTTTTTGCCTCTGTTGAACAACAGGCCAACCCTGAACTGCGTGGTAAACCTATTGCGGTGATCGGTAGCCACGGCAGAACCGTCATCACCACATCCAGCTATGAAGCACGGGCATTCGGTGTCAAGACCGGTATGGCCAAATGGGAGGCACTCAAGGCCTGCCCTCAACTGATCTTTGTGGTGGGTGATAACAAAAAATACACCTACACCAGCAGCAGGATCATTGAGATGATGCGGCAATACACACCCCTGGTAGAAGTGTTTTCAATTGATGAAGCTTGGCTGGATGTCACCCACTCCCTACAACTGTTCGGTTCTGCTGAACGGATCGCCTATCTGCTGAAAGCTCAGATCAAGCAAAGCTTCGGTATTACCTGCTCCATCGGTATCGCTCCCAACAAACTACTGGCTAAACTTGCCTCAGACATGCAGAAGCCGGATGGTCTGACTATTATCAAACCTGAAGAAGTCAGCAAGGTACTGGAGACCATGCCAATAGGTGAACTCTGCGGTATCGGTAAAAAGATGGAGCGCCACCTGAATCTGCTCAGTATCCGCACCTGTGGTCAGCTTGGCAGAGCAAACGAGGAACTACTGACCCGTAAGTTTGGCATCATGGGCAAACGCTATAAGGCATGGGGGCAGGGGATCGATCACAGTCCGGTGATACCCCAGGAAGAGGATGAGGAGGTCAAAAGTGTCGGCCACTCCATGACCCTGCGCATAGATGTCGAGACACGAGAGGATATTCTGAAATACCTGCTGCAACTGTCAGAGATGGTGGGACGTAGGGCCAGACGCTATGGTGTCTCAGGCAAGACAGTTACTCTCTTTATCAGGTTTGCCGATTACTTCAGTAATGCCAGCAAGCAGGAAACCCTGAGCAGTTACATCAACGAGAGTGATGAGATCTACAAGGCAGCAACGGTTATACTGAACAGCATCGAGATTGCTCAGAAGATCAGGCTGCTGGGAATAAGTCTTTCCAACCTGCAGCACCACACTCAGCAACTGCCACTGTTCCCGGAAGAACAACGAAAGGCAAAGATGACCCAGGCTATGGATGCAGTGAACAACAAGTTGGGGGATTTCACCGTAACCTACGGCAGCCTGCTGCAGACTGAGGAAAAGGGGTCTCACGTTATTTCACCGGCCTGGCGGCCAGAAGGAATCAGGAATGTGGGGGTGAAATAAAAGCAGGCCTATGACGCTAAACGGGGAGGGGATAAAAAAATTGTAATCATCAAAGCAGGCTAAAAATTCCAACACGACATTTACTGTCACATCATCGTGCTATGGTTGAGTTAGCCACAAAACACCCTGTTTTGAAGATAAGGAGGCCCACCATGAACCCTCTCGACCTGATCCGCGCCGATGTCATTAACCTGCAGAATATCCTCGAACAGCCAGTCCGGGCCATCGGCATTGACCTGGGTACCACCAACTCTACGATAGCCGAGATTATCTATGACCCGGCCAGCCCCCTATTGCCTGAGATCCGTTGTCTGGCAGTAGAGCAGGAAACAGATGGTCGCAGCTGGTGGAGTCCTCTGGTTCCGTCAGTTGTGGCTATCCATGATGGACGGGAGCTTGTGGGTGAAGGAGCACGAAGGTTACGACCCCTTTTCCGCCGGAACGAACTGATAGACAAGGGCAACTTCTTTTCCTCCTGTAAAGATGACATGGGCTTGAAGCTTACCTATCAGATGGCGCCAGACGGATATCGCTCTGCTGCCGAGGTGAGTGGCCGCCTCCTTGAGTATCTGTATCAGGCTGTTCTGCAGGACAAACCACTTGAACCAGACTGTGTGACGATCACTGTCCCGGCATCATTTCAAACCGCCCAACGGGATGACACGATGAAGGCGTCTCAGCTTGCTGGGCTACAACTTGGCAAGGGGGATCTGCTGGATGAACCGATAGCAGCCTTCATAAACTATCTTTACGAAAAGGCCGGAAATTACCTGATTCCTGCGGGCAGCACCTCAAATCTGCTGGTGTTTGATTTTGGTGGAGGAACCTGTGATGTAGCCATTTTAAGGCTCTCCTGTGATGAAGATACGGAGCAGCTATCTGCCGCCTTGGTGGCGGTATCCCGTTATCACCGTCTGGGGGGCAATGATATTGACCGAGCTATCCTGTACGACGTGCTGCTACCCCAGATAATCAAGCAGAATAATCTCACCCGCTCCAGCCTTGATTATGAAATGAAGAAACAGATCATAGAGCCAGGCTTCATCGGCATAGCTGAGCAACTCAAAATCTTGGTCTGCGAGCAGTTCGATAAATTTATAAATGAAGATTGGGATGACGGAGATGAAGACGAAGAAGGCGAACCAGCCTGCATTATTCACGGCAAAAGCGTATGCAAACTGCCAGATGGCAGCAGCCTGGTGCTGACCAATCCCTCACTCAGCTTCAATCAGTTTTATGAACTGATTGAACCTTTCCTTGATGACGGCCTGCTGTTTGTCAAAGAGACAGAATACCGCCAGACCCTCTCCATCTTTGCACCTATTCGTGACGCTCTGGATAAGAGCGGGCTTGATGATAACGACATCGACTTCTGCCTGCTGGTGGGTGGCAGTTGCCTGATACCCCAAGTGCCTGAAAAAATCGGAGAGTATTTCCCGCTTGCAGAAGTTCTTTCCTTTGATTGCGCTGATGAGATGCAGACTGCAGTTGCCCGTGGTGCTGCCTTGAATGCCCTGTCACTGGCACTGTGTAATCGCCCCATAATCCAACCGGTCTGCCAGGAAACCATTGCGCTCATAACTGCCAATGGTCCTTATGACCTGATCAGCCGAGGAAAGCCGCTCCCCTGGCCACCAGATGGTGATTTTGAAGAACTCACCACCCTGGCCCTACCACAGGATTCACTACTTGATCCGGTTACTATGCGGGTTGAGGTAGTGGCCTGTGAAACACTTGGCCAACGTCAACTCATGTCAAACCTATGGGAGATACCAGCTCCTGTTGTTGCTGGTGAGCGGATCAGACTTGCCTATCGCTATGACGAAAACCAGGTGCTGGAAGTACAGCTATCCCATGCAGAGCGTGATGATGTCAGGCCGTTCCGAGAGACGCGGGAACACCCGCTAACGCATATTGTCAACCCTCAGTCTGTTAAATTGCGGATTGCTGAGACGGAAGAAAAGCTGCGCACTGGCGAGATCAAGCCAGAACGCAGGGAGCAGGCTATTAACTCCATTGCACGCGACTGTGCTGAACTGCGTCAGTATGAAAAAGCCATCGCCAACCTGCAGGGCTTGCTCAGAATCAAAAATGAGCCTGATGCCAATATAATTAACCAAATGGCACTTTACACCGGCTATATGGGAAACCGGGAGCGGGAGGAAAAGCTTTATGCTGAGGCGATCAAGGCAGATCCTGAGTGGAGTGCCCCCTGGTTCAACCTTGCCCTGCTGCTGCAGAAAGAGAAACGGCTTTCTGAAGCAAAGGATGCCATTGAGAAGGCCATTCACTTGGAACCGAAATCAGCCCCTTATTATGTCCTACAGGCACAGATTATAGATGCGCTGGGCAAAAAATTTGCCGTACAGGAGTTTCTTAATATGGCGGTAAAGCTGTTCAAACCACTTGAAAATCTGTCCAAATGGGAGCTGCACTGGTACAAAAAATGCGCAGATATGCTGGGTGAGACAGATGTTGTTGCCCAGGCTAGTGCCGAGCAGAAACGCCGGGATACTGTTGGTGAGACCGATATTACTGATCTGCAGTATGGCATGCTGCCGGTGCTGGCAGCATAGGATACACCAACAGTGGGAGGAATCTGTGAAATCGAATAAGGAAACAGCTGACAGGAAGCTCTGTCGATTAGCCTCCGACATTTGTATGTGGGGTGTCAGTGAGCAAGAAGCCTTGGAGATTGTCCGTAATCACACGGGAAAGACGGCAAATGAAATCAGGCTATATGCTGCAGAGCAAGAACATTGGTGTCTATACAGAAATTGGACTGAGCCATGTTGGTATGCAGAAGTTGATAATATAGATGATTTGTTAATATTAGACCGTCTCAACTATTTGGTGGTTGTTTCCAAGGTAACCGGCAAAATAATTACAGAAGGCCATATGGCTCATTGGTAACGGTTTTTTCTTTTAACATACTAAAACAACTGAAAAGCTTAAAATTGACAAGGAATAATCCATGACCCGCTACGCCATAGGCGACATACATGGTGGATCGCAGACCCTGCAGGCGTTGATTGACCAGATCAATCCAAAGCCTGACGACCGGATCTACCTGCTGGGTGATTACATCGACCGTGGCCCTG
>DAIQQT010000236.1:0-5015 GCA_036786685.1 Trichlorobacter sp. | reverse complement strand
AGGAAGCCAATTGGCCATCATTCAAAGGTGCCCCGATTGTCTTTTACAGCGATAATCAAGCTGATATCGACAAGGCCCTGGAGCTGATGCGTGATTATGGCCTGTCCAAGGCAACCTTCTTCCCTGGAGGTCTGGCCAAGTGGCAGCAGTTGGGTAATTCGCTCGAGGCTGGTCCCAAACCGGCACCGGCAAACCTGACCTTTGTACGCAAGCTTGAAGCACACGACATCACAATTCCTGATTTTATCAAGGCTTTGGACAATGCTAATATTGTAATTCTTGATGTCCGCAATGACGCCGAAAGAAAGACTGGGCAATTCAAAGGGTCCATCCACATCCCCTCTGACCAAATTGGCTCACGCTACAAGGAAGTACCTAAAGACAAGCAGGTTATCGTCCATTGCGCAACCGGGATTCGCGCCGGAATCGCCTATGAAACCCTCAAGGCGAAAGGTTTTACCAACCTTAAAGTGCTGAATGCAAATGTTGCCTTTACCGGTGACAAGTACAAAATTACTGAATAGTTTTTGCCCCTATTGATTCAAACAAAAAGGGACGGAGTTATCCGTCCCTTTTTGTTGTCAGTCAACACTACTGCAACATGTCAGCAACAAACCACCTTATCCGGCCAACAGACCACCCTCTTTCATACAAACATTTAACCATATAATATTTCGTAAAGTTACCTTATTTTTTACGCATATAGACCTTTATAACCACCGCCAGCAATGTTGCACAAGCAATTGCAACGCCGGCTTTTTGCGCAACACAAAAAATAACACAACATCATCACATAGTTAAACTACTCGCCACACCGCCAGCGTTGCAACTGCAACATTACGTATACAACGCCACCCAGAGGCAAAACAACCTAGCTACATCAATTTAAACCATTAATATAAGCAATTTACACTCTACGCCACCACATATATCCCGCTTTGGCACAATACTTGGATTAAGAAAATTGCAACAAATTGTTGTTGCACAGAATGAAACGAGGCACGCCATGACCACCGGTAAGATCGCCATCCCCTATTACGGAACCTTGAGTCACCCCAACAGCGGGTTTGAACGGGTTTTCTTTATTCTTGAGCATGATGAACACAACCAAAGCAAACACAATCAGGTCAGCATGGGCATCTGGGACGCAACCCAAACCCCGCTGCTCCCAGCATGGCTGCATCAAAATGGTATCAAACAAGTTGTCTGCAGTTCTGCACCAGACCGCTCGCTTATGGAAACCATGCTGAAAGCCGGCATCAGGGTGTTTGGCGAAAGCAGCGAAAAAGCCAGAAAAATACTTAAAAATCTTTGCCTTATTTAGCTTGGCATTACGCATTTACCTTGTTTGAAAGGAGACGACCATGAAAGCAAAAAGTAATTTTTCAACTCTGGTAGCAGAGACCACCGCAAAGGGTAGTCTGGCTTTATTTGCAGGTATTGGTGTATTTCTGGCTGGTTTCATTACCTGGTCTGCAGCCGGTGCTGTCAGCGCAATTATCGACCTATTCAGTTAACTATCACATACCACCCCCTAAAGGAGGAAGCCATGAAGGCAAAACAGAATTTTTCCGATTTAGATGATCGCAAGTACATTGGCAGAGTATTGGCAGTAGCAGGTGTTTTTTTCACCGGTGCCGCTGCAGCTGTTGCCTGGCCAGGTCTGAGCCATATAGCTCATAAGTTGATTGGCTAACCGTCAAAGCAGATGGGCAGGAATGATTCCTGCCCATTTTTATGCTTTGACACTAACTACCCCATGCAGATGAACCAAACATTGCAACATGCCGAAATTCGTAGTACTCTGCAGTGCCCTACCTGCTCAACCAGCCGCCTGTATCAGTTAGCAGATGGCAGGTTCAAGTGTTCACTCTGCAGAAAAATTTTCAGTGCAACAGCCAATCGCCAGAATCGATTGGCACCAGCCGTACGGGAAGGTCTTGCAACAGCATTCTGGAACATGGATGGTACAGCTGATACCGCCAGTGCCCTTGATCTGAATATCAAGACCGTCCAGAAGTATTTTGGATTGTTACGTGAACACCTGGCCAGACTCTCACGTCAAGCCATACTGCAACAGCTTGAAAGCGACACCCTGCCGGCATCCTGGTTTCAGAGATTTCCGCAGCAACAAAGTTGCGGCCAAACTGCCAGCCCCATTGCAGCAATAGTGAAATCAGGAGATGCAATCAACTTTTTGTTTACAGCACCAGTTGCCTCGCAACCAAGGTTTCAGGAAATAGCAATCTTGGGATGGCTCTTTGCACAAGATGACGAGAGCTTGCAGAAGCTAAATCTGGACAGAATGCATTGCCAATCCAGGGATAGCGACAGCATCACCCTTACAACTCCATTCTGGAGATTCATCAAACAAGGGCTGATTCATTATCAAGGTGGATTCAGACATCATTTTTTTCAGTATTTGCGAGAAATGGAGTTCCGTTACAACGACCGTCAGAAACAGCGCGGACCAGATATTTGTCTGCATTTTCTAGCTTTCGAGTAACACATTTTATTTTCAGGAGAGAGCACCATGCGCCGAACACCAGTAACACTTGTTGTACTCGTTTTTTCAATGCTGTTCATGCTGCCAGGCATGCTCCACGCTGCTGTGGACAAAATGGCCTATGACCCGGAGAACTGTCTGGGTTGCCACGGCGGAAAGATCAGTCTCGACAGCTTTGCCGCATCCCCCCATGGCAAAAACGGCTGCACCAGCTGCCACCTGCAGAGTGCAGAGCTGAAGAAGCACATGACCGGCAACACCAAGCTGGAAAAGGTCAACTGTTCCCGTTGTCACGGTAATGAAGCCAAAGAGTTTGCCAAGAGCGTCCATGCCCAAAAAGGTTTGACCTGCGCTTCCTGCCACTCTGACATTCACGGGTTCAGCTCTAAAAAAGGTGATAAAAAGGCTGCCACACTGGCCTGTATTAAATGTCACGAAAACCAGAAGGTGCACCTGAACTCGGTTCACGGCGTGTCTCTGATGAAAGGCAACCCTGATGCACCTGGTTGTGCTGATTGTCACGGTCTGCACGGCATCAAGAAAATTCAGCCAGCCAGCACTGTTGAAGGCCGCATGTTCCACGTTGATGCCTGCATCAAGTGCCACAGCGACGAAAAAATGATGCACCGCAACCATGTTAACGGTCATGCAGTTGAGACCTACCTTGAGAGCTATCATGGTAAGGGATACCGTCTGGGCATGCTGCAGAAAGCGGCGGGCTGCTCAGACTGTCACACCGCCCACAAAGTTCTGAAAAAAGACAATCCAGAAGCATCCATTCACCCCAATAATGCAGCAAAAACCTGTGCCCAATGCCACACCAAGGCGACCGCACTGTTTGCCAAGTTCTATTCCCATGGCAGTCACCACGACCGTGAAAACTACCCACTGATGTACTGGACCTTCAAGGCCATGGTTGGTCTGCTGGTAGGCACCTTTGCCGTATTCTGGGTTCACACCCTGCTCTGGATGTTCCGTGGTTTTGTTGAAAACCGTGAAAAGCAGAAGGCCCTGATTGAAGGCCATGTACATCATGTTGATGAGCCACATAAACTGTACTATCGCTTCAAGAAACGTCACATCTTCCTGCACTTCACCGTGATCGTCAGCTTCCTTGGTCTCTCACTGACCGGTCTGCCACTTAAGTTCAGTGACCAGGCCTGGGCTCAGACCATGATGTCCTTCTTTGGCGGCGTTGAGTATGCCGGTCTGATTCACCGTGGTTGCGCCGTTCTGACCTTCTACTACTTCATGGGGGCACTCTGGATGAGTATTGACTTCCTGCTGCTCCGTAAGGATGTAAAAGGAAATGTGTTGCAGCGGATGTTCGGACCTGACTCCCTGATGCCCAACTTCCGCGACATCAGCGATGTGATCGGCATGGTTAAATGGTTCCTGTTCAAGGGCCCCAAGCCAACCTTCGAGCGCTGGACCTACTGGGAAAAATTTGACTTCATCGCAGTCTTCTGGGGTATGTTTGCCATCGGCGGTTCCGGTCTGATGCTGTGGTTCCCCGAGTTCTTCGGCCAGTTCCTGCCTGGCTGGGCCTTTAACCTGGCAACCATTGTTCACTCGGACGAAGCACTGCTGGCAACCGGCTTCATCTTCACGGTCCACTTCTTCAACACCCATGGCCGTCCGGAGAAGTTCCCGATGGACTTCGTTATCTTCAACGGCCAGATGGCTAAAGAAGAGTTCATTGAAGAGCGTGGTGACCAGTGGAAGCGCTATGAAGAGCAAGGCATTCTGGAACACTTCGAAGTTGAGAAGCCCAGTGGTGTAATTTACGACTTTGTCTTCAAGACCTTCGGCTTTATCGCTGTATTCACCGGCCTTGCCCTTGTGGTGGCCATGCTGTGGGCCTTCCTGGCCTGATAACCTGATCAGGGGGCGGCATTTACTGCTGCCCCCTGACTTTTAAGAGGAGTGCTATACGTATGAAAAAGGATCTGTCTCTGATACTTTCCATACTCGCTTTTATCCTGTATATCGTTGGTGGACTTGGTATTTTCAGTGGTCTCTTTATGGTACTGGTACTTAAGTCCAAAGACCTGTTCGGCCTGGGTACGGCAGAAACCCTCGGCTATCTGTTCCTGTGTGTTGGTGGTTGTCTTTCTGTTGCCGGGGTTTTGACCCTTCGTATCATCCGTAATCGTACCAATCAAAAACTGTATCAGGCAGCTACCTGCTGAATGTAAGATCAGTTCCCGGAGGGAACCGTCACGACCATGGCTGACAAAGATAATTGCGAACAACTGAAATACTTTAGTCACATTATGGACTCTGTGGCAGATGGTGTCTTCACGGTGGACCGTGATATGCACATTATTGCCTTTAACCGTGCTGCTGAACTGATGACTGGCGTCAAGAGAGCAGACGCAGTTGGACGTCCCTGTCATGAAATTTTTCGTACCTCTGTCTGTGAAAACGGTTGCCCGGTACGGGAAGCGATGAAAAAAGGAAAACCGGTTACCAACCGTGAAGTGACCATAAAAAATTCTGAAGATCA
>DAIQQT010000235.1:0-5035 GCA_036786685.1 Trichlorobacter sp. | reverse complement strand
CAATCATACCACATTTTTGACCTGAAGTCATTAACTCGCTATTATAAGGATCTCGCACCACCGGCATTAATCGGGCTTCCACATCCAGCAGATTTTCGCCCTGGGGAACGCGGTAGTTGACCAGATCGTTCAGGCGGGCCTGCCATTCCTCCGGCCAGCGGCTCTGGATCTCCTGCCAGGTCAGGCTTTCCCAGACCCCGATATTTACCTCCCGCAATTCGGAACGAAAGGTGGGCTCTATGCCGAACTGTTCACAGATGATTCCGGCGCCGATCCGGCAGCGGGTCAGGTCGCTGGAGTAACAGGCCGAGATATGGCTGTCAGCCAGCCGGTCTTTCAGCTGATGGTACTGCTCAACACCAAGGTCGGTCAGGGCAACATCGGCATGGCCGTTGTAGCGGCGCTGTTCAAAACCTTCCACCTGGCCATGCCGGATCAGGTGGAGGCGGGTCATGCTGTTCATAGATACCTCGTCAGTAATGTGGTGGTTGCCGTCAGGGCCAGCAGGGCCAGCAGTTCAGCGATTTCACTGCTGAAACCGACAATGTCGCCGGTGATGCCGCCCAGACGGCGGGAGAAGTAAGCTTTAGCCCCTGCGCCCCAAAGGGCTGTCAGACAGAGGGCTGCGATGCCGGCCCAGTGGCCGAGCAGCCAGCAAAGCGGGATGACACAGGCTGCTGCCAGCGAAAACTGGGCGCTGGTGATGCCGGAGAGAAAACAGACTCCCAGCCCATCAGCCCGGGCAGCTTTTGCATTGGTCATAACCAGTACCTGAATAAAGCGGGCCAGGGCTGGAACCAGCAGCAGTGCGGGCCGCTTGAGGTAGATCGGCAGTGCCAGCAGGGCCGCGTATTTCAGTAGCAGCAGCAGGATCAGGCCAACCGCGCCGATCGCCCCGATGTGTGAGTCCTTCATGATCGCCAGAAAACGCTCTTTGCTGCCTCTGGCTGCCAGTCCGTCGCAGACATCCGCCAGTCCGTCCAGGTGCAGGGCACCGGTGATGATGGCCAGCAGGGCCACCAACAGGGCATCGGTCAGGTGACGGGGAAACAGCGGAGTCAACGCCAGATCAGCCAGTAGCAGCAGTCCGCCGATGGTCAACCCCACCAGCGGAAACCAGGCGGTTGAACGGCCCAGATCATCGGTCTGATACTGCTTTGGTGAAGGAAGCGGCAGAATGGTGAGGAACTGCAGCGCGATCAGATAACGGCGCATCACCTGACCTTATTCCTGCTGCCCGGTCACGCCTGCCTGCTCAAAGGTGGCCATTTCCAGCAGGATCTTGACACCGGCCTCAATCAGGTGCATGGCCAGGGCCCCGCCGGTTCCTTCACCCAGTCGCAGGTCAAGATCAAGGATCGGTCTGCAGCCGATCCGGTCAAGCATGAAACGGTGCCCCACTTCGACCGATTCGTGGGCTGCAAACAGGTACTCCCTCACCTGGGGGTGCAGCTCAGAGGCGATCAGCGCCCCGGCGGTGGAGATAAAACCGTCCACCACCACCGGAATCCGGTTGGCAGCGCAGCCCAGCACCAGTCCGGTAATAGCGGCTATCTCCAGTCCCCCCACCTTGGTCAGGACATCCAGCGGATCAGCCGGATCGGGCCGGTTGACATCAAGTCCTTTCTGGATGGCCGCAATCTTGATCTGCAGGGCCTGATCATTGATGCCGGTGCCACGGTGGGTGACCTGCTCCGGCGAAAAACCGCCAATGGCGGCGATAATGGCTGATGAGGGGGTGGTATTGCCGATCCCCATCTCACCGGTCCCCACCAGTCCGACCCCGTCCCGGCTGCACTGGTCAGCCAGTTCAATCCCGACAGCCAGGGCTGCCAGGGTTTCATCGCGGGTCATGGCCGGTCCCTTGGCCAGGTTGCGGGTGCCACGGGCCACCTTTTTATGCAGCAGGCCGGGACAGTCTTCAAAATCAAAATCAACCCCCACATCCACCACCCGCACCTCGGCCCCGGCATGGCGAGCCAGCACATTCACCCCGGCCCCGCCACTCAGGAAGTTAAACACCATCTGTGGCGTCACCTCTTTGGGAAAGGCTGAAACCCCTTCTTCAACCACACCATGATCACCGGCAAAGGTGAAGATCACCTTTTTTGAAAGGTCCGGGGCTGCTTGACCGCTGATGGCAACCACCTTGCGGGCAAACTCTTCCAAACGGCCCAGCGAACCCAGTGGTTTGGTCTTGTTATCCAGGCGGGCCTGGGTTTGTTGCAGCAGATCAGCGTCAAGGGGGACAATCCGGGCAAGGGTTGCTTCAAGCAAGGTCATGGTGAGTCCTTCAAATTATTTGAGTTTTAGCGGGATGCCGCTGATGGCGACATAGACGTTGTCACAGCTGGCAGCCAGGATCTGGTTGGCCTGTCCGGCAATGTCACGGTAGAGCCGGGCAAGGCGATTTTCCGGTACAATCCCCTGGCCGACCTCATTGGTCACCAGTACCACCGGGGTGGACATCCCCCGCAGGGTGGCGGCCAGCCGGTGGACATGGTTAAGGACCTGCTCTTCGCAGCCGGGATCGTCTTCATCACAGGACAACAGAAGGTTTGAGAGCCAGAGTGTAACGCAGTCCAGCAAAATGGCACGGTAGATGCCGTCAATCCGGGCCAGGGTCTGGGGGATCATCAGTGGTTCTTCAATGGTTTCCCATCCGGTGCCGCGACGTAGACGGTGGCGGTGGATACGTTCATCCATCTCGCCATCCAGGCCCTGGGCTGTGGCCAGGTAGCAAAGCGATTCCGCTTCCATTTCAAGGCGCTCTCTTCGTTGGCTCGTCTTCGGCTCCTCGACGTACTGCGTGTACGCCTGCGTCGCCGAATTCCTCGCCGCCTTGATATCATCCTTGAACTGGAATCGGAATGAAGCGCTGAGATTGCGGGTCAGTTCTTCGGCAAAACGGCTCTTGCCGCTGCGCGCACCACCGGTGATCAGGGTGTTGTTGGCCATTGCTCCCTCCGCTGAGCAAGTATATCCTCTTTCGATAGATAGACCCGATCAGCCGCGTCTTTTACACATTGCCGGATAAACTGCCGCCACCTGCTGATTGAGAAAAACAGGTTGCCGCCTAAAATACCAAGCCAGGCGACAACGTAAAAGATCTGATCGCCTTTACCAAGCAAAAAGATGCGATAGTTGGCATAGGCCAGCATCCCCACCAGGACAGAGGCAATAATTACGGTATCAATAAAGCTCAGGTGGCTTATGACAAGTATCCGTTGCGCATCTGTCTGAAAACGGATTTTTCCGCCAAAAATTGTGGAGAGGGGTGCCCAATCCCAAAACAGGCGGAAGAGGCCGGTTGAAAAGTTGATCTGATGTTCGTCGTACACCGTGGTCTGTATCTGTTCAACCCGCAGCGAATCAGCAATAAAATAGAAAAGTCCGTTGAATGTCAGTTTCGGATGCCTGGTGAGATCAACCGGAACCGTTACCTTAAGCCGCATGCGTACTATTCCTCAAACAACGCTGTTGACAGGTAGCGTTCTGCTCCATCAGGCAGAATGACCACAATGGTCTTGCCGCGAAACTCCACCAGTTGGGCCAGGCGTACTGCTGCGGCTGTTGCTGCCCCGCTGGAGTTCCCGACCAGCATCCCTTCTTCCCGGGCCAGGCGCCTGGCAAAGCTGATCGCCTCATCACTGGTTACCTGTTCAACCCGGTCAATCAGGCTCAAGTCCAGGGTCTCCGGTATAAAGCCGGCGCCGATCCCCTGGATCTTGTGCGGGCCTGGTTGCAACGGCTTACCTGCCAACTGCTGGCTGATGACCGGACTTTCAGCCGGTTCCACCGCCACCGAGATGATCTGCTTGCCCTTCTGCTGCTTGATATAGCGGGAAATGCCGCTGATGGTGCCGCCGGTACCAACTGCAGAGACCAGCAGATCGATGCTGCCATTGGTGTCTTGCCAGATTTCCGGGCCGGTGGTCAGCTCATGGATCTGCGGATTGGCTGGATTCTTGAACTGTTGCGGCAGAAAGTAACGCTGTGGTTCTGCAGCAGCCAGTTCTTCGGCCCGTGTGATGGCCCCTTTCATTCCTTCAGATCCGGGGGTCAGGATCAGGTTGGCACCCAGTGCTGCCAGCACGCGACGGCGTTCAATGCTCATGGTTTCGGGCATGGTCAGGGTCAGTCTGTAGCCCCGCGCAGCCGCCACATAGGCCAGGGCGATGCCGGTGTTGCCACTGGTCGGCTCGATAATCTCCACTCCTGGCTTCAGAATTCCCCGCTTTTCCGCATCCCAGATCAGGTTGGCGCCAACGCGGCACTTGACCGAATAGGCCGGATTGCGTCCTTCAATCTTTGCCAGCACCGTTGCTGCTGCACCGTCGGTTACCTTGTTGAGTCTGATCAGGGGGGTGTTACCGATTGACTGTGAGTTGTCACTGTAGATAGGTGCCATGATTCTAATCCTTTCAAAGTCATTTAGCCTGATCCGGTACCACATAGCCTACGTTATTGCTGTTTTGGTCGTCAATCTGAAAAACAGATAAAACAGTAAAGAACATCATCTGTCAAAAATACACAAATTTGGTTGTAAATGAGAGCTGCCAACTGATCTGAGCCCGCTAATGAGGTTGACAATCATTTGAGGCTCTGCGAAGCTTTTCAAACTTGGAAGGAGTAACCGATGCACCACGGTGGTCTGCATGAAGATGCCATAGCGGGTAAGGCCTATGATGGGCGGTTGCTGCGCCGTTTTTTTGGCTATCTGGTGCCGTACCGTCTGATTGTGGGCTGGATTCTGCTGCTGCTTCCCCTCACCACCCTCTGTCGTTTGGCCCAGCCGCTGCTGCTGAAATACGCCATTGATCATGCCATTACACCGGGCCGTCTGGATCTGCTGGCCGGTCCGGCTGCCCTGTTTCTGTTGCTGTTGCTGCTTGAGGCGTTGCTGACCTGGGGAGAGGTGTATGGTCTGCAGATGGTGGGACAGCGGGTGATGGCTGATCTGCGCGCCACCCTGTTTCAGCGTCTGCTGCGGCTGCCGGTGCCCTGGTTTGACCGGTCTGCCACCGGCGGCGTA
>DAIQQT010000234.1:0-5050 GCA_036786685.1 Trichlorobacter sp. | reverse complement strand
ATTTTGAAGGTTTACTGGCTTTGGTGGGTGAAATGATTGAGCGGAAATGACTGGTTGTTTGGGTCTTTATATTAATATTCGGATGCTTGAATGTTTAAGATAAGTTGTTGCGACAGGAAAAAACTTTGTGTATTTATTGTAACGTTTTGTTGAAATGTAATTGAGATGCTGATGTGCCTTTGCAAGGCAGGTAACATTCACCAGCAGTATTCATCCCACCAAAAGGAGAAGATGCATGAAAAGAACAAACAAGTTGTTGATTGCCGCAGTGCTGGCAGTAGCCCTGCCGACCAGCGCCATGGCTGCAGAGGCTGATCTGCAGGCCAAGATTGACAAGCTGTCACAGCAGATGGAAGACCTGAAGGGTCAGGTTCAGCGTATTGAAGATAAGTCTCTGGGCAAGTGGCTGACCATCGGTGGTGATTATCGTTTCCGCGTAGATAGTATTAGTGGTAAAATTAAAGAATCTTGGAATACTGCTATTCCGCCATTTGGTGCAGCTGTAGCGGGTACACGGTTTCAAAATTCCACATTGTATACTAACCGTTTTGGTCTTGATCTGAAGGCCAAGGCAACGAAAGACGTTACCGTCAATGTCCGTTTGAACATGTACAAAACTTTCGGCATGACCACTGATGATGCAACCAATGCAGGTTTTACTCCAGATAGAACCTATTTGACTGATGGTGTTATGGGGCATGTACCCTCCGGTAGCGGTCTGAATGTTGATCGTGCTTATGCAACTTGGAGTAATATTGCTGATCAACCGATTTGGTTTTCAGTTGGTCGTCGTCCTTCAACTGATGGTGCACCTACCAACCTGAAAGCCAATCGTGAGCGGCCAGGTAATGGTGGTACACCGGCTCTACTGGTTGATTATGCTTTTGATGGTATGACCCTTGGCTATGCCCCTGACATCGATTTCCTGCCTGGTTTCTATACCAAGGTTTGTTATGGGCGCGGCTTTGAAGCTGGCTATAACAACACTTCTGGTGGTGCTCCAAATTCAGTTCAAGATACTGATATGCTGGGTGTGGCAATCATCCCGGTTGATACTGATCCGCTGCGGGTCTGGTTGCAGTGGAATCGTGGTTACAACATCTTCAGTAACCCAGCAGAAGCAGGTGGCGTTGCAATGAATGTTGGTAATATTGATTGGTTGGGTGCTGGTGCAATGACCACCATAAAGAAGGTTGGCCCCGGTGATATTAATGCTTTTGCTGACTTTGGTGCCAGCTTTACACGCCCCAATAACAAAACCTATGGTGGTATGTATGGTTTGTTAACCGGCGATGCTAACCTGATTGCGTCTGGTAAGCCCTATGACAAACATGAGACAACTGGCTATGCTATCTATACAGGACTTCGCTATGATTTCCCAAGCAAGACTAAGCTTGGCTTTGAGTACAACTATGGTTCCAAGAACTGGATCACCTTCTCACCAGCCGCAGATGATATGTTCTCTGCTAAAGTAGGTACCCGTGGCCATGTATTTGAACCGTACGTCATTCAAGAGCTTGATCTGAAGCCGATCTCCTCTGCCTTTGCCAAGGCCTTCTTTAAACTTGGTTATCAGTTCTATCAATATGAGTACACCGGCAGCAACAACTGGATGGGGGCTCCAATTAAGATCTCTGATATAAACCCAGCTAACAGTAAGGTTATGTATCCTGTTGTTGAGAAGGCCCAAAACATCTACGGTACTTTTGAAGTTCACTTCTAAGAACCGGTTGTTTCATGAAGAATCAAAAAGGGCAGGCCTTCGGGTCTGCCCTTTTTATTTGTGCCCTTTTTGGTTGACAATCAAATTGTTGTGTCTACAATAATTATATGAAAATCACCTATGATCAGAATAAAGATGCCAAGAATCGTAGTGAACGTAATTTACCGTTTGCTATGGTTGCTGATCTTGAGTGGAGTTCTGTGGTAATGCTTGAAGATAATCGAAAGGATTATGGAGAACGTCGTTTTAGGGTCTTTGGGATTATAGCGGAAAGATTGTATGCCGTTGTAGTGACTTTTTGTGACAATGCCGTGCATGTGATTAGTTTCAGGAAGGCAAATGAGCGGGAGATTAAAAGATATGGCAACCAGAAAAAGTAGTAGACACGATGAAAATCCTGAATGGTCAGATGATGATTTTGCCGCCGCACGACCTGCTGCCGTCGTATTAAAGGAATTATTGTCTGATGCGGATGCAGCAGCACTATTGGTGTCAAAGCGACCAGGACGCCCGAAACTTGAATCTCCCAAGAAATATACAGGGTTGCGGCTTGATCAGGATATTGTTGAGACCTTTAAATCAACGGGTAATGGCTGGCAAACACGGATTAACAATGCGTTGCGTGATTGGCTGAAGACGCACTCACCTGTTGCTGGTGGTTGATCGGATAGAGGATGTTGCATTGTATGAAAATTAAGGAACTTGAAGATGCATTTGAGGCAGGAGAAGAGATGCTTGAATACCTGGATCTAACAACTGCTCGAAGACCTGTTCAAGAGCATAAACGAGTAAATGTTGATTTTCCAGTCTGGATAGTGAACAAACCAACTTGATAAAGAGTCCAAGCGGCTCGGTTTTCCTCGACAGTCAATTATCAAGCTATGGGTGGCAGAACACCTTCAGAAGGCAGCGTAAAGTACGTTTACATTCAGATACATCCTTCTGCTGAAAGGGTCGGCCTTCGGGTCTGCCCTTTATATTTTTACCAATCAGGTGTATAAGCGAATCATGATTGTTGATTGGCTCACTATAGATACGGTTCTGCTGGATATGGATGGCACCCTGCTGGATCGTCATTTTGACGATCATTTCTGGTTGGAGCACGTACCCAGACGCTGGGCTGCGAAACACAATGTTTCTCTTAACCATGCAAAAGAACAATTAAACGCACTGTTCCGCTCGCAGGAATGTACCCTTAACTGGACTGGTCTGGATTACTGGTCTGACCGCCTTGGTCTGGATATCCCTCTGCTGAAGCTGGAAGTTGAGCATCTGATTGCTGTACATCCTGGTGTAATCGAGTTCTTGACCTTTTGTCGACAGCACCATAAACAGCTCTGGCTGGTAACCAATGCCCACGGTAAGACCCTGGATATCAAGCTGAAAAAAACCAGAATCGGGCAGTGGTTTGATGGTATCATCTCCGCCCATCAGGTTGGCCTACCCAAAGAGGATGGTCGCTTCTGGGCAGAGCTGCAGCGGTTTGTTACCTATGATCCTGCACGTACTCTGTTAGGCGAAGATAGCGAAACCAACCTACAGACAGCGCAGGCGTATGGTATCCGCTACCTGTTTTATATCAGCCATTACAGTTCAAAATGTACACCGGTTGCGTCTGATACCTTTGCAACCATTGATTACTTTACCCGCCTGATTCCGTCTGCCGGGGAAACTGCAGCACGAATCATCCCTTCTGGAGGTGCTAACAGTCATGTCTGCTGAACTGTATGATGTCATTATTATTGGTGGTGGTCCTGCCGGTTTGGCAACTGCCTATCTTTGTCATAAGCATAATCTGAGCTATCTGGTGCTGGAGTCTGGAAAGGCTCCGTTTCAGGGGATAGCTAATACCTATCCCCAGGGGAAGCTGGTCTATGCCTCCAAGCCCAAAGATGCGCCAGAACCGTTTCTGGTGGATGAGTTGCGGCCACCGGACAAGCCGGTAACTGTTGAGAGCTATCTGCAGTATGTGCAGCATTTTGTGCAGCATGAGAATCTGAATATCCGGACTGAAGTTGCTTTTGAAAATATTCAGGATGAACGTGATTTTTTGAGCATTATGACTGATAAGGGACGTTTTAAGGCCCGCAAGGTGGTGCTGGCCTTTGGCAGCAGCATTCCCCGTGAACTGTCGGTCTATGGTGACGCCAAGATGGTGGCCAAAAATGTAGATGACCCGACCAAGTATGTGGGGGTCAAGACCCTGGTTATTGGCGGCGGCAACACGGCTGCTGATGTGGTGATTGCAATTTTAAAGACAAAACGGGAATGTAATGATACCCAGCCGGTTTATTGGGCCCACAAGTCTGAAAAATTTGATGTGAATAAGGAAACAGCCCAGCGACTTGGCGAAGAGATCCTGTTGGGCGGGAACATCCGGTTGCTGCCCGGAGCACAACCCCGTATTGGCGAGGTTGATGATGAAGGGGTTGATCGGCTGGTAATCAGGATCAACGAATTCAAACAGTCTGATGGTATTGATCTCTACCATGCCTTAAGTTTTCCGATGCAGAACGTGATCGCCTGTATCGGTTCCCAGGGACCGGTACCGATTTTCGATAAATTGGGGGTGCAGACTATTTCCTGTACTGCCGGGGTCTGCAAAGTTGCAAAGGAAGGGGATCGCCTGGTACTGCTTTCTGCGGAGTTTGAATCAACCCGTAAAGGGCTTTACGTGGTGGGGGGCGCTATATCGCCTTCCTATATGAAGATCAGCGAAGGCTCAATTCAGGAGGAAAAACATCCCAACCTGATTTATACCGCGATTAACGATGCCTATCATGTAGTGGAAGCGATCAGAAAAAAACTTGGGAAGTGATGAGGCATGATGTCTACGGATTACCGTGGATGAGACAAAAAAGACCCCGTCAGTGCGGGGTCTTTTTTGTTTTATGGAAACAACTACTTTTTCTTGGCTTTGCAGCCAGCTTTTTTGCAGGCAAGATCTTTTAAGGATTTGCCGGGAGAGAATTTTCCGGATGTTTTTGCAGCAATTTTGATTGCCTTGCCGGTCTGCGGGTTGCGACCGGTGCGGGCTTTGCGGGTAATAGCAGAAAAGGTACCGAATCCCACCAAAGTCACTTTATCGCCTGCAGTCAACGCGCCGGTTACCCCGGCAATAAAGCTTGCCAATGCTTTTTCAGCCTGTGCCTTGGTAAGCCCAGCCCCTTCAGCCATCTTTGCAACGAGATCGGATTTTTTCATAATGCCTCCCTATGGAGATTTGTAAAAGATAATCGCCTTATAGCACAGCGGGATAATAACAAAACAAAAAAAAGCTGTGTTTGGAAAAATGGTCAATAAATGGGGAGCTGTATTGGTGATTTG
>DAIQQT010000233.1:0-5075 GCA_036786685.1 Trichlorobacter sp. | reverse complement strand
CGGAGTTTGAATGTGAGCTTGAGCCACTGGTCCCCGGACTTTCTGAAGAAGTTGTAGATGCACCAGTTTCTGAAGCTGGCCCGCGTGAGCTGGATATCAGTGATTTTGTTGATACCGGTACGTCACAGGAGTCTGACTTTTACGAGATTGAGGTTGAGCTTGACGATGATCTGGGTGGTCCTGCACCGGCACCGGCTGATACCTGGTTTGAAACCGTCAATGATATATTTGATAATATCCAGACCCAACCCGGTAAAGTCCGTTTTGGTGAAGGGTTAGATAGTGCCGATGCCCAGTCCCAGTATGATCTTGGTTTGGCGTTTCATGAAATGGGGCTGTATGATGAGGCGATTAACGCCTTGCGCCAGGCTGCAGAAGACCCCGAACGTCGGGTGAGTTGTCTGATTCTGCAGGGGGCTTGTCTGCGTGACAAGGGTGAATTGCAGCTTGCCGAGAGTGCTTTGCGGGCCTTGCTTGCTTCGCCCGCATTAACCGTAGAGGATAGCTGTGCCCTCAAGTATGAGCTTGCACTGACCTGCACTGCCCTGGGCAAGAGTGATGAGGCCTGGACGTTGTTGGGGGAGGTGGAGCAGCTTGATCCTGCCTACCGCGATGTCTCTGCCCGTCTGCATGATGCCTCAGAAGGGAAAACAGTTGGTGGACTTGATTTTAGTGAGGACGAACTGCTGGATTTTGAGTTGAAATAACACTGCCTTCTTACAGTAGCCTGATTTTAAAAGCCCTTTCACGTCTCGTGTCAGGGCTTTTAAATTGCAATTCAGTTGGATAATAGGTACCTCAGGAATTTCCTGAGGTACTTTGGTGTCGGTTGACGGCTGTTTTCCAGACATTGCCTATATTGATGATGTCCAGCAGGTCGTGCGTCATGAGTTCCTCTGCACTGACCGTGGTATACATATCAAGCTTGGCAGCGGGGTCCTGTGTCAGTTGTTGGGAATCCCCGGGGGACATCTCAATTTCCTGTGAGCCGTCATGGAAAAAGCCCAGTGGGTCTCCGCCCTTGTAAAAAATCATGGCAGAGCGTTCCTGAGTGTAAATGCGCAGGCAGCAGTTCATCTGCTCATTCTTGACCCGTTCAAGTAGTGCCTTGATATCAATCAGTGTAAGATCCTGGGCCCGGTAGCGTGCTTCTCCATGTAGCAGGGCATGAATACACATGGTCAGGTCATCGGAGAGGCGGTAGACGTTCAGCGTGCTGCCGGTGCTTTCCAACATCTTTTCTGCCAGTCTGCTCATCCCCTCAAAGTCATTCAGGTGTGCACCTTTATCATTTTCAAAAATAACACTGATCAATTTACCTGATTCAAATACCAGAATGCCAACTGCATCAGAAAAGGTCAGGCTGGCATAACCGGTAAAACAGCCATGAGCAAGTTTGGTGACAACGGCATCAAGTTGTAATTCTGATGCATCAAGGTTTTCAAAAAGGGGGGTGCCTTTCGGGAGACGAAGCATGAATTGATCCTCCTGACAAATCAACATAACAGATGGTGCACATGGGTGATAAACGTACGATACACATTGCTGAAAGTCAAAAGATTGTTTGAAAAAGCATGGGGTGGAAATACGCTAGATAGTGTCTTCCCGCATGGCGGCATGATCCGCCATGCGGGAAAGGAGAATTTAGTTGTGACGCCCCTGGGCATCAACAACTGCAATAGCTGCCATGTTGACAATGTCACTGACATCATCGCCCCGTTGCAAAACATGCACTGGCTTCTGCATCCCCATCAGGATAGGTCCGATTGCCTCAGCACCCCCCAGGCGGGCCAGTAGTTTGTAGGCGATATTGCCGGAGTTGAGGTCCGGAAAAATCAACACATTGGCTGTATTTTTCAGTTTTGAAAACTTAAAATGATCCAGCAGTTCCTGAACCACTGCGGTGTCAGCCTGCATCTCGCCATCAATGATCAGCTCCGGCTCCCGCTCCTTGACGATCTCAACTGCCCGTCGCACTTTGTCTGAGAGGGGGTGGCGGACTGAGCCGAAGTTTGAGAAGGAGAGCATAGCTACCCGTGGGTCAATGTCAAATACCTTGACGTTTTGTGCTGCCAGGATAGCCGTCTCTGCCAGTTCTTCTGCGGATGGGTCAATTTCAACCGTGGTATCGGCCATGAAATAGACACCCTTTTTAAAGACCATCATATACATGCCATGTACCGAGGTCAGGTTTGGTTGTTTCCCAACAACTTCCAGCGCAGGACGGATCGTCTCCGGGTAGTGGGCGTCGATACCGGAGAGCATGGCATCGGCATCCCCCATTCTGACCATCATGGCGCCGAAATGGTTGCGCGATTTGCGGCGCATGATCCGGCGGGCTTCACTTTCGGTAATCCCCTTGCGTTGGCGCAGACGGTACAGCTCCTGAGCATACGGTTCGGTATATTTTGAGTTTTCAGTATCCACGATCTGTACGTCGTCCAGGCTTAGCCCCAGCTCGTCAATTTTGTCGCGGATCTTGATGCTGTTGCCGATCAGAATGGGGTGGGCTATCCCTTCATCCACCAGAATCTGGGCTGCCCGCAGCATCTTTTCGTTATCACCCTCAGGGAAGGCGATCCGTTTCGGATCTGTCTTGGCCTTGTTGATGATGTAACGCATAATCTCTTTTGACTTGCCCTGGGTCGATTCGAGGTGTTCGATGTACTTTTCCATATCCTCGATCGGTTGCCGGGCAACGCCGCTGTCCATGGCTGCCTGGGCAATGGCCGGCGCAACATGCAACAGCACCCGTGGGTCAAACGGCTTTGGGATGATGTACTCTCTGCCGAATGAGAATTTGACGTTGCCGTAGGCCTTGCTGACTGAATCAGGTACCTCTTCACGGGCCAGCTTGGCCAGGGCCTTGACCGCTGCCAGTTTCATCTCTTCATTGATGCAGCTGGCCCGTACATCCAGGGCTCCGCGGAAGATGAACGGGAAGCCCAGCACGTTATTAACCTGGTTGGGGTAGTCTGAACGACCGGTGGCAATAATCACATCGCCCCTGGCGGCACGGGCCTCATCCGGGGTGATCTCCGGATCCGGGTTGGCCATGGCAAAGATGATCGGGTTTGGCGCCATACTGCGGACCATGTCAGCGGTGAAGGCGCCTTTGGCGGAAAGGCCGAACAGTACGTCAGCCCCTTTAGCTGCCTCTTCCAGGGTGCGGAAGGGGGTGTCGGCGGCAAACAGCGCCTTGTAGGGGTTCATCCCCTCAACCCTTCCTTTATAAATAACCCCTTTGGTGTCGCACATAATCATGTTGTTCGGCTTAACCCCCAGTGCAATCGCCAGCTTGGCGCAGGAGTTGGCAGAAGCGCCGGCACCGTTCACCACGATCCTGATATCCTCAATCTTCTTGCCCACCAGATCCAGAGCGTTGATCAGGGCTGCTGAAGAAATGATGGCGGTACCATGCTGGTCATCGTGGAAAACCGGAATCTTCATGGTCTTTTTCAGCTCTTCTTCAATATAGAAGCATTCAGGAGCCTTGATATCTTCCAGATTGATCCCGCCAAAGGTGGGTTCCAGCAACTGGCAGGCCTTGATGATCTCGTCAGGATTTTCAGTATCAAGCTCAATGTCAAAGACATCGATATCAGCGAAGCGCTTGAAAAGTACCCCTTTACCCTCCATGACCGGTTTACCGGCCAAGGCTCCCAGATTACCAAGCCCTAATACAGCCGTACCGTTTGATACAACAGCCACCAGATTTCCTTTGGCCGTGTACTTGTAGGCATCATCTGGGTTTTTCTCAATCGCCAGGCAGGGTTCTGCCACGCCTGGCGAATAAGCCAGCGACAGATCTGCTGCGGTTTGACAGGGTTTGGTTGAGATAACTTCTATTTTCCCTTTACGACCCATCGAGTGGTACTCAAGAGCATCCTTGATCTTTGCCATGGTCGACATCCTCCAGATAAATTTAGTGGCGATAAAAAAATGGTTGATTTAGTCCTGATTACGCTGGCTTGTGTTTAATATGACTAAAGACATATATGCCCCTTGCCTGGGGCTGTCAAGCGCTATCAATCTCAAATAAAAAAATATTCTATTTGTGTGTGGTAAGGGTTGAAGATGTAAGAGGGTGTGCCGTATTATAGGCAAACTTTTGTCTTTGGTTATTACTGTAATCGGGAGATATTCCGTGCTTGAGCGTCTGCCGGGCTATATCGGTGTTGATATCGGGGGAACAAATCTGCGTGGTGCACTGGCCCGTTCAGCTGGTGAGATTGTATCCCGGTTTCGACTGAAAAGCGCCATTGCAAACGGTGCTGATTCCTTTCTGGATCGCTTGACAGAAGAAATTGGCCGGCTGATGGAGGATGCTGCAGGTGTGGGCTTGCAGGTGCAGGGGGTGGGGCTTGGCATACCGGGCCTGATCGGAACCGATGGCACTATCCATTCTTCAGTGAATTTACGACCGCTTGAGGGGATGAACCTATCCCGACTGCTTTCCGACCGGTTACAACTACCCGTTGTTTCTGCCAATGATGCCAACTTGATCGCTCTGGGCGAGGTCTGGGCCGGCGCTGGCCAAGGTATGCGGTCTGTGGTTGTGGTAACCATAGGAACCGGCCTGGGAAGCGGGCTTATCCTTGATGGCAGGTTGTGGACCGGTGCCGGTGGTTTTGCAGCAGAATTTGGTCACCTGACCGTTGAGCCTGAAGGGCTTCCCTGTCCCTGTGGCAACCGGGGCTGCCTGGAACAGTATGTCTCTGCAGCAGCACTTTCCCGCTATGGTGAAGGGCGCAGGCCGGAAGAACTGGCACTGTTGGCCCAGGCAGGAGATCCGGTTGCCTGTGCCGCCTTTGAGACTATCGGTTACTGGTTGGGAACAGCAGTTGCCGGGCTACTAAATGTCTTGAATCTTGAAGGTGTTATTGTTGGCGGCGGGGTTTCAGGTGGTTTTAATCTGTTTGCGCCGGCATTGTTAAGAACAGTTCGGCAGCGAACCTTTCCTCAGGTAGCGGAGCAGGTGATAGTCTGCCCGGCTGCGTTGGGGGATGATGCCGGGCTGATTGGCGGGGCACTGCTTGCTGCCGGTAAAAAGACTGGATAACCGTTTTTTTTGT
>DAIQQT010000232.1:0-5098 GCA_036786685.1 Trichlorobacter sp. | reverse complement strand
AAGCAGGTAAAATTATAATCAATATCAAAATAGTCTGACACTTCATCAGGTAACACAACAGCTTGCCATTCACCAACTACACCTTCAACTATGTCTCCGACATTAATACCTTCTTCAATCTTGTTCCGAATCTTTGCTTTAATTGAATCGAAATCCAAAACATTACCTTCAGGCAAATCATTAAAATAGAGCTTAGATACATACTCTACCATTTCCTTAAAAAACCAACTTTTCTGACTGGTTATCAAGCTATACTTATCCATTACTCATATCCTTAAGTAAAACTTATGTAAGATCGCCTAAATGTAGCAGGATATAAAATCATAGACCCCTTATTAACAGGTATTAAATATTTATAAGGAGGTCAATATGACCCTAGACAACTCTGAAAAATCAAAACCAATACACGGATATGAAGGTATCTACTCAATAACTAACCTAGGCCGAGTATGGAGCCATAGGCGTAATAAGTGGATTTCACCATGGATCAATAACAATGGCTATCCACAAGTTAATTTATACAACAGAAACAACCAATACAGGCCCAAGATACACAGATTAGTCGCCAACGCATTTATCAATAATCCAGACAACAAACCTCAGGTTAATCACATAAACGGCATCAAATCAGACTGTAGAGCCTCTAACTTAGAGTGGTGTACTGCACGTGAAAATCTTCAACATGCTGCTGATATGGGTTTGAACAAAACATTCAGACTTAGCTTTGAAGACAAGATGGTTATTTGCGTATTATATTGCCGCTTGAATATCAAGCAACTTGATCTGGCTGAAATGTTCAATGTCAGTCAGCCTAACATCTGCTACACCATCCAAACCAACAAACAGCTATTACTGCCAGACAATTATCCAGCGACAATACTCCAAGGATGAATATCTACACCATACTCAAGCTGCATCAAGGCATCTAGCAAAACTTTAGGCTGGTAACGCTTGCCATACCTTCCGCTGGTAATACTGGCGTGGGTATGGCCTAGCAGCTCTGCAATAATAACCTCTGAAACCCCTTTTTGCTTAAGGGTGTCAGCTACGGTATGCCTCATGCTGTGAAAAACCTTCTTGGGGTCTTCTGTTACATACTGCCGATTGAAGCGCTGATACCACTTACAAATACTGTTGGTGTATCCAGCAACTCCTGCCCACTTGAGATTCATCCAAAGTCTGGAATGACCGCACTGCTTCACTTTCTCGTAATAGGAAACCAGACCAAGTTTAATCAGCATAGGGTGAACAGGTATCACTCTCGCACTAGCAGCGTTCTTCAGTCGCTTATCCTTTTCTGCATTAACATCAAAGCACCAGCAACCATCTAACATAATTACATCTTCAACATAAAGCTGGCAGATTTCATTTAACCTCAGACCTGAGTACAGACCAATAAGAGGTATCCAATATCGTTCAGGTGCATCAACATCTACTGGCAGGCTATTAGCAATTTTAGCTATATCTTCAGGCAGATAGACACTTCTCTCTTGGTCGGCACGTAACTTTTCAGATATCTTCAACCCTGACGCTGGATTACTAGATATCAGACCAATATCATTACAATATTTCAGCAAACTACCTAATCTGGCAACATGCTTGTTTACAGACTTTACACTCATACCCTCATCAACCACAGAAGCAATAACTTCCTTAACGGCTATACCTGGGTATTTTTTATAAACATTTGGGGGTACTCTCATCAGTGTTGATCTAAGTTCTATCAACATTGGTCGCGTAATAGATAAAATATCAATATTTCCAATTACATCAAGTAACAAGCGAAATATTCCAGCAACTTCAATTCTGGTCTTTTCTGACCACCCAGACTGCTTTTCAGCAGTATAAGCAGAAATCATACTTTCAAGCAGACTACCTTTTTTAGCAAGAAAGCTATCTTTGCGTGTTACTGGCATAACAGAATCAACCAGTTGTTTCACCATATCACCAGATAACAGGCCAGCTCTCAGCATAGCGTATGCCTGCTGAACTCTTAATTCAAGGCTATTAGCTGCAATCTTTGCAACTTCTACATCACGAGTTTTAAGGGATCGTTTGACTTCTGTGGCAGGAAAATATTGAAGCAGGTCTGCAGGTACATCTAGGCGGAAGTAATAAACACCATTACGTAGGAAGATATGCTCTCTAAATGAAGAAAGCCCTTGCTGAAGAGGTCTCAAAAGAGGTCTCACTTTCCAACAAGGGCCAGTTCAGTAGCTGTTTTAGCTACTTGCGTTTATGGCAGGGGTGCCAGGATTCGAACCTAGGAATGCCGGAATCAAAATCCGGTGCCTTACCGCTTGGCGACACCCCTAAAAAAGAGAAAAGTTAAATAACAAATTATCCGCTATGAGTCAAGCCTTTCGTGCAGAAAAAACTGCAGCAGCCCCTGCCTCGATTGCCTTGACGTTGGCCGGAATCAGTCTATGGTTGCGTTCCGGCAGGGCATCCTGCAGCGCTTCCTTAAGTGATTCCAGGTTAAGTGCGCCGGTTGCAGCAGCATAGGCGCCGCAGGCCACCATGTTGACCATCCGCACATCACCCAGCTCAATGGCGATCTGGTTCATCGGAATGGCAAGCAGTTCCCGCCCTTCAAGGGCAACTCCGGCAAGTTCAACCAAAGAGCTGTTAACCAGACAGATCCCGCCCTGCTTGACCTTTCCAGCATATTTATCAAAGGAGAGCTGGTTCAATATTACAGAGACCGAAGGTTCGCCAACCACCGGTGAACCGGTCTCGCCATCGGCAAACACCACCGTACACATGGCTGCCCCGCCCCGTTTCTCCACACCATAGGCTGGAAAGAAAGAAACGTTTTTGCCTTCACGAATGGCTGCATAGGAAAGCAGGTTACCAGCCAGCAACACCCCCTGGCCGCCATACCCTGCAAAGAAGAGATCATAACGCATAAAATTTGCTCCGGTTACAGGTTTTCGTTGTTTTTAAACACACCCAGCGGAAAATAGGGGATCATTTCGCTGCCCACCCGCTCATTGGCTGCCAGCGGATTCATGCCCCAGTTGGTGGGACAGGCTGCCAGCGCCTCAATAAAGGCAAACCCCTTCCCTTCCACCTGATATTGAAAGGCGTTTTTGATGATCTTCTTGGCCTGCAGTACATTTTTAGGACTGTTCAGGGCCACCCGGGCCGAGTAGGCCACGCCATCCAGATTGGAGAGCAACTCTGCCATCTTGAACGGCTTGCCGTCATTGGCCACATCCCTGCCATTGGGTGAGGTTGAGGTCTTCTGACCCGGCATGGTGGTAGGGGCCATCTGGCCGCCGGTCATGCCGTAGGTGGTGTTGTTGACAAAGATCACGGTGATCTTCTCACCACGGTTGGCAGCATGGATGATCTCAGAAGTACCGATGGCAGCAAGGTCACCGTCCCCCTGGTAGGTAAACACGATCCGGTCAGGCCGGGCCCGCTTGACACCGGTGGCCACCGCCGGAGCGCGACCATGGGGAGATTCCACCACATCGATATTAAAATAGCCGTACAGGAACACCGAACAGCCCACCGAGGCGCAGCCAATGGTCTTGTCGGCAATACCAAAACTATCCATGGCCTCAGCAACCAGACGGTGGATTGAACCATGGTGACAGCCGGGGCAGAAATGGGTCTGAACATCTTTCAAACTAACCGGTTTGGAAAATACCTGCTTCATAGCAATGCGTCCTTAACAGAATTTCTTGATCTGGCCAAACAACTCTTCCGGGGTGGGCAATGAGCCTGCCCCTGGCGGACGGCCATAGAACTCCACCTCAGCATCCCGTGCAACCGCCAGGCGGACATCATCCACCATCTGGCCGGTTGAAAGTTCAATGGTCAGCCATTTTTTGCAGCGGGTCGAGAGATCGGCATAGGCCTTTTTCGGAAACGGGAACAGGGTGATCGGCCGCATCAGGCCGACCTTGATCCCTTCTGCACGGGCCATTTCAACGGCAGTACGGGCAATGCGGGAGGTGCAGCCAAAGGCGGTTACGATCAGCTCAGCATCGTCGGTTGCAAACTCTTCCCAGCGGGCCTCTTTGTCTGCCAACTCCTGATAGCGGGCATGCATCTTCCAGTGAAACTTCTCCATCTCGCCATCACCCAGATAGAGCGACTTGACCACGTTCTGCTGACCACCGCCGGTGCCGCGCACGGCCCAGTCTTTAGCAGGTAGATCAACTTTAGGCCGGGGATTAGGGACAATCGACTCCTTCATCTGCCCCAGTACTGAATCAGCCAGCACCATGGCCGGCATCCGGTATTGGTCCGACAGATCAAAGGCCAGCATGGTCAGGTCGTACATCTCCTGGCCAGAATTGGGAGCCAGCACAATAATCCGGTAGCCACCATGACCGCCTCCTTTGGTGGCCTGATGATAATCTGCCTGGGAAGCATCAATACCACCCAGTCCAGGACCGGAACGCATGATATCCACAATCACGCCGGGCAGCTCAGAACCGGCCATGTAGGAAATCCCTTCCTGTTTGAGTGAGATGCCGGGGCCTGAAGAGGAGGTCATGGCCCGCACACCGCAGGCTGAAGCACCCAGCACCATATTGATAGCGCCGATCTCGCTTTCCACCTGAATAAAGGTACCACCGGCCTTGGGAAGCTCACGGGAAAGGTATTCCGGGATATCGCTCTGAGGGGTAATCGGGTAGCCAAAATAACACTGAACCCCGGCCTCAATGGCAGCCATGGCAACCGCTTCATTGCCTTTGACGAATTTTCTTTTCAGCGCAGTCATCTTAGTTATCTTCCTTAAACACAGTAATGGCGACATCCGGACACATCTCAGCGCAGAGACTGCAACCGGTACAGTTTTCTGGATGAGTGAATACCGCCAGCGTGTAGCCAAGCGCATTGGGCTGGCTGCTTAAACTCACCAGTTTTTTCGGGCAGGCGATGGTGCACAAGCCGCACCCTTTACAGCGATCTTCTTCAATTACGATATACGGCATATTCAATCACCTCAGACAAAATCAGCAGACAAAGGTTTTTAAGTACCAGAAGGATATTAGCGCGGTCAAACTTTTTTTCGGGCACACCCACTGCTGTCCCATAATTTGATTGAATAAAAGGAGGCTCTGAGAGCTACTTGTGG
>DAIQQT010000231.1:0-5102 GCA_036786685.1 Trichlorobacter sp. | reverse complement strand
TTGAGCCAAACGAATGCATCCTGAACGGCACCATTCGTCTGCGTGGCGCAGACAACCTGACCGGCCCGGTTCGGTACTACTGTGATGTTCGCTACCATTATACTGCTGCAGGGAATGAAAGCCAGGCCATCCGCTTTAACGGACGGGTACTGTTTCATGGCGAGGAAAAACTGGTACAGGGAAGGGCCAAGCGTGAACTGGCAGAGAAACTGACACTCAAGCTCTCCAGTAACGCAAGACAGATTGAAGTAGCTGAGATCGGCTGTGAGCGGGAGTAGTCCCGCTCAGCTCTTGTTTGCTATAAACGGGATTATTTAAGCGTCTTCAGGTAAGCCATCAACCCCTGCATCTCACCATGCTCAAGGGTGGCAAAGGACGGCATGGAGGTACCGGGATGGGATTTTTTGGGGTAGGCCACCTTGGCCTGCAGCTGGGCTTCTGTCATCCGTGCCGCCACTTTGCTCAGATCAGGGCCGATGGCCCCACCGCGCCCCCTGACCACGTGGCACATGGTACATTTGCGGCTAAACAACTTCTCACCCGGCATATCTGCCCAGGCAACCCCGGACAACAGTATGGACACCAGCAGTAGCAGACCTGATCTCATGACAACGATCCCCGCTTGTAATAATTTTCAGCATCTTAGCCCTTCAACCAGCCGGTTGCAACCGGTTAATACATAACAGTCTGTGTTTTCGCGCCTCTACCTGCATACCCCCTGGTGCCTCAGCAAATGCGACTACTGCGCCTTCAACTCCCGCCCGTTGGAACCGCACAGGCTTGAGCAGACCTGCAATCTGCTGCTGCAGGAAATGGAACTGGCTGCCGCAGCCTACCCACTCAACCAGCCGCTCCGTTCCGTCTACTTCGGGGGTGGCACCCCTTCCCTGCTTGATCCAGAGCAAGTCAACCGTCTGATCGCCCACTCACGGGATCTGTTTGGTCACAGCGATGCAATTGAGATCACCCTTGAGGCCAATCCCGGCACGGTCAGTCTTGACTCACTGACCGGCTATCGTTTAGCCGGCGTTACCCGGCTTTCACTGGGGGCACAATCCTTTAATGACCAGCTGCTGCAAACCCTGGGCAGGCGGCACACTGCAGCCGAAACCCGCAGTGCCTTTCAACTGGCGCAGCAGGCCGGTTTCAGCAGCATCGGCCTTGATCTGATCTGCGGCCTGCCGGAGCAGACCATGACTGACTGGCAGCAGGACCTGGCAGCAGCGCTGGCACTCCAGCCGGATCACCTCTCGGTCTATGGCCTGACCATTGAGGAGGAAACCCCCTTTGCCGGACGCTACCCTGTTGAATCAGATGCGCTGCCTGATCATGATCTGTCTGCAAGCATGCTTGAAGAGGCTGACAGCAGGCTGACCGCTGCGGGCTATGATCATTATGAGATCGCCAATTTTGCCCGCCCAGGCTGCCGTTCCCAGCACAACTGCGGCTACTGGCAGCGGGACGGCTACCTGGGAATCGGCCCCGGAGCCCACTCCTTTCTGCGCCAGGGCTGGGGAATCCGCTGGGGCAATCAGGACGATTTTGAGACCTGGGCCGCTGCCGTCCAGAACAACGCACTTGCTGCAACTGAACAGCAGCAACTGTCCCGCGAGGATGCCCTGTCAGAATATATCTTTCTGGGGCTGCGGATGGCTGACGGCATCAGTCTTACCGGTTTTGCAGAGGAATTTGGTGAACGGCTGGAACAACGCTATGCAGAAGAAATCAGGCAACTGCAGCAGGCCGGATTACTGGCCTACAGCCAGGACAGGCTTTGCCTGACCAAACGGGGGATGCTGCTTTCTAATCAGGTCTTCGTGCGTTTTCTCTAAACTATGCTATAAGATCTTTATGATCCCTAAAGACGTATCATACTTAAGATGGCAACCATGAAGAGCATTCCGGCCCTCTTCCTGCTCCTGCTGTTTTTTTCAATAAGCCAGCCAACCCTGGCCGCAGATGATGCCTTCAGCCATATCTGGGGTGGATTCAGCACTTCACTGCAGCTTCGCTCAGACCAGCAACGTCACAACACCGCCACTGCAGCCCGCGACCTGGATCGCCTGATTATTGCACCGGGTGAGACCTTCAGCTTTAACGAGCGGGTCGGCGCACGGGACACCGGCAAAGGCTACCGCGCTGCGCCGATCATCACTGCCAGCGGGTTGCTGCAGGATATCCCCGGTGGCGGCATCTGCCAGCTGGCCTCCACCATCTACAATGCCGGACTGCTGGCTGGTATGCAGGTGGTGGAACGGCACCCCCACTCCCGCGCTGTTGGTCATGTACCACCGGGCCGGGATGCCACCATCGCCTCCTGGCGCAAAGACCTGAAACTGAAAAACCCCTACCCCTACCCGCTGCAACTGCGCATTGCCCTGAACCAGAACCGCCTGACCACCTCATTGTACGGACCGGTTGAAAAGCCGTTTTCCGCAGAAATTTTTGTCAGCCGCACCAGGCTGGTGCCGGATACGGTTGTGGTCACCAGTACTGCCCATGCCCCTCACCAACAGGGGGCCAGTGGTTTTTCCACTGAAACACGGAGAACCATCAGGGAAAACGGACAGATGCGGAATGAGCTGATCTCTCAGGATATCTATCCGGCCCCCAGCCGGGTGGTGGCAGGGAGCAGACCATGAAACGCTGGTTGCTGCTGATCTGTCTGTTCTTCTGTCTGCCGGTAACTCCTGCTACCGGCGCAACCATCAGCCAGCCGGACCAGACCGCCCTGCTGGAGTATGCCAGGGCAGCCATGATCAGCCGTCTGGAAAAGAGTCCAGCACCCAGTCCGCCGACAATCACCGCTGGAAACCAGCGGGCCTGTTTTGTCACCTTCTTTGTCAAACGTCAGGTCATGGCCTGTTTTGGCAGTTTTACTCCGCGCCATGCCACCCTGCTTGATGAGATCAGCGACAACATCCGTCTTGCCCTGAAGAATGACCGTCGTGCTTCACGGCTTACGCCGGAGCTGGCACGCTCTGCCAGTATCCAGATCACCTTTCCCGCTCAGCCCCAGCCGATCAGCCATTGGCGTCTGGTTGATCCACAGCGCGAAGGTCTGCTGGTGGAGGCATCGGATGGCCGTGGGGTGGCGATTGTACCGGGCGAAGCCCGCACTGCCCAGTATGCCTGGCGCTCTGCCCTGCAACGTTTGGGACTAAACGAACGGAGCGGCGGGATCAGGTTGTACCGCTTCAAGGCAGAGTATATCAGGGATGGGAAATAGGTTCGGCAAACAGACATAACACGGAGGGCCTTCCCATGTATCAAAAAACTATTTTTTTCACCATGCTGTTGCTATTTGCTCTGGTGATATCCGCCGTTGCTGCAGACCTGGCCGTTGGTGTTAAAGCCTATAAAGCCGGTGACTTCAAGAGCGCTCTGGTGGTCTTTCAATCCTTGGCGTCAAAGGGTAATGCCGAGGCGCAGACCTATCTGGGGGAGATGTACTCCCGTGGCGAGGATGTGTCCCTCGACTTTGGCGAGGCTGCTGCCTGGTATAAAAAAGCAGCCGAAGGTGGCGATACCAAGGGACAGTACCTGTTGAGCATTGCGTACTCGCTGGGTATGGGGCTTGATCAGAATCCTGTTCTGGCTGACAAATGGCTGCGCTTGGCTGCAGACAAAGGGCAGCCTGAGGCTCAGAACACGCTGGGCCTGGCGTATTTTGAGGGCAAAAACGTAACAAAGGATCTGGTACAGGCACTGGCATGGATCATAAAGGCAGAAGCCAAAGGGCTTGCCGATGCAAAACGAAATCATGGTATTATTGAGCGGGATATGACACCCCAGCAGATAGCAGCGGCCTACAAGCTGGCCAATGTTACGCCATAAACAACATGACAACAAAGAGCATACCAACAAAACTGATACAGCAAGCTTAAAGGACATACGCCGATAAAAGCTCTTGCTACCTCAAGTGCTAAGCTGAGGTTTCCAGCAGAAGAAAAGTTAGATTCTAAGGGGAAAGGATCAATCAGATGCAAAAATGGATCTACCTTGCCGTAGCAATAATCAGTGAAGTCGCCGCCACCTCTGCGTTAAAATCGTCTGAAGGTTTTACGAAGCTCTGGCCATCATGCATAGTGGTCATTGGCTACGCCACTGCATTCTACTTCTTGTCACTCACCCTAAAGACAATTCCGGTCGGGATGGCGTATGCCATCTGGTCAGGCGCCGGAACAGCACTGGTTGCCCTTGTGGCCTGGCTCTACATGGGACAAAAACTGGACCTGCCCGCCATTATCGGCATTTTACTTATTGTTTCCGGCGTGCTGGTACTCAATATATTTTCCAAGTCTGCAACGCATTAAGAATGCCCACGATCATTACCCATCCCGCATTACCGGTTGCTTTAGCATTTGGCGCAGGTCGTAACATCATCTCCACAAGACTGCTACTGGCCGGCGTGACGGCCTCAGTGCTACCGGATCTCGATGTTCTGGCTTTCCGCTTTGGCATCCCCTATGCCGCAGCATTCGGTCATCGTGGTTTCAGCCATTCAGTGTTGTTTGCTCTGATTGTCGCCGGTATCGGTGCCGGTATGGCCAGGTGGCTTAACTCCACTTCTACAAGGACGTTTTTCTTTCTCTTTTTTGCAGCGATTTCTCACGGCATTCTTGATGCCTTTACCACCGGTGGGCTGGGCATTGCATTTTTATGGCCCTGGTCTGATGCACGTTTTTTTGCTCCTGTCCAGGTCATCAAAGTCTCACCTTTTGGCGTCTCCCGCTTTTTATCACCAAGAGGAGTTACCGTGCTGAAATCAGAACTGCTCTGGGTCTGGCTGCCATCGTGCATCGCTATGTTTGGCATGATGATAACGAGACATTTGTCCACGCGACAACGCTAGCTTGATTTTCTGCCCCTTCAACGCAGAAACGCCCTGCCCGGATGATCCGGACAGGGCGTTTGTAGTGTACACCACCACAACAGGCTGATTAGCGCTGGCTGCGGCCCTGCTGCTGATAGCCTGCTTTTGATTTGGGAGCAGCACCGCCTTTACCTACGCCAGCGCCCTGACGACGCTGACCACCGGCTGCAAAGGGACGACGTCCCTTACCGTTGCCGCCACGTCCCGGTACGGGCAGGGTGCTGAC
>DAIQQT010000230.1:0-5106 GCA_036786685.1 Trichlorobacter sp. | reverse complement strand
AGGAGACGCTTGCTCGAAATCTTCATGTCAGCACGGGTATCATAGTCAAAGCTGTTCAGGAAACGATCAAAGGCTTCTTCCTGACCGGCAAAGACAACACAGGGCAGCAAAAGCAGAGTCAACAGAAGCAGCAGCTGTCGCATCAGAGCATCCTTGCAATTTCTTCAGCAGTATGCAGTTTGCCGGAGAAGAGTACTTTTCCGTCCTTGACCAGTGCCGGAGTACTCATAACGCCGTACTTCATGATCGAGGGAATATCCTCAACCTTGACAATCTCTGCTTCTTTGCCTGTTGCCGACACAGCCTTCTGTACGTTCTCAAACAGGGTCTTGCATTTGGCGCAGCCGGTGCCCAATACTTCAAGCTTCATGGTTCGTCCTCCTTTGTCGTTGGCATAAAGCCGGGTTAGTGGTGATGACCGCAGCTATCTGTATCGCGATCGGTGTGCTGTAACGGCTTGATCAGCGGGCCGCCGTTGCAGTCGCTGCACTCGAGCTGGATGGTGGTATGGGTGATATGGAACCGGTGTTCAAGCGTATGCTCTATGTGGTGCAGCAGCTCGCTGTGCTGCATGGCAAAGCCTGGTATTACTTCAATATGTACAGACAGCGCAGTAATGTGAGAACAGATCGACCAGATATTCAGGTGGTGAATATCCCCGACGCCTTCCGTTGCCCGCAGAGCTGCGGCAACTGCTGCCGTATCCAATCCTCTCGGCGCTCCCTCCATCAGAATATGGGATGCATCCCATATGACCCGTCCGGCTCCGGCCAGAATCAGCAGACCGATGGCGGCAGAAAGCAGTACATCCAGCAGATACCAGCCGGTGTAGTACATGATGATGCCACCGATAATGACAGCCACTGATGCAGCTGCATCACCGATCACATGCAGAAAAGCACTCTTGACGTTCAGATCATCATGGCTGTGGCTGTGCAGGGTCTTGGCGGCCAGCAGGTTCATGACCAGGCCGATGGTTGCAATGACCAGCATCGGCAGACTTTTGATCGCTTGCGGTTCAGCAAAGCGTCCCCAGGCTCCGTACAAAATCCCCAATCCCATCAGAAAGACGGTCAGACCGTTGATAAAGGAGGCAAAGACTTCCGAGCGATGAAACCCGAAGGTGTGGTTTTCTGTGGTCGGCATGCTTGCCAGGCGAACGGCTGCCAGGGACAGCACAAGGGCAAACAGATCAAGAAAAACATGGGCCGCATCGGATAGAAGCGCCAGAGAGTTGGTATAGAATCCGCCAACTACTTCTGCAACCAGGGTAACTGTGGTCAGGACAATGGCGATCTTGAGCTTGCCGGTTAAACGGGAATCAATGCCTTCGGTCATGCTGCTCTACCTCAAAGAATCATATTAAACAGGTAGCCGACAAAGACAATCGCTGTAGCAACGATACCAAAGAAGGTGACCAGCAACCTGCGTTTGAGGACGTTACTCAGTATAATTGCCTCTGGCAGCGACAGGGCCGTGACTGCCATCATAAATGCCAATACCGTACCGATAGCCATCCCTTTGCTGGTCAGGGCATGCACAATCGGGATTACGCCTGCTGCGTTGCTGTAGAGCGGTACACCCAGAGCAACCGCCACCGGCACGGCAAAGGGGTTGTCCGGGCCGGCCCAGCGGGCCAGAAAATCCTGGGGTACATAGCCGTGGATAAAGGCCCCCAGGCCCACACCAATCACCACATAGGGGAAAACTTTTTTCAGCAGGTCGCGGGTATAGTCACGGGCATAGACCAGCTTGTCGCGAAAGGTTTGCTCCACAATTTCCTGCTGTCCCACCTGCATTTCCCAGACATAGTCCTGAACATGTTTTTCCATCTTCAACCTGCCGATGATAATACCGGAAACTATAGCAACCAGCAAACCGGTACCGATGTAAATCAAAGCGATTTTCCAGCCGAACATACCCCATAACATAATCAGGGCCACTTCATTGACCATGGGGGATGAGACCAGAAATGAGAACGTCACCCCCAGCGGTACTCCTGATTCAACAAAACCGATAAAAAGCGGCACTGCCGAGCATGAGCAGAAAGGGGTCACAATACCCAGCAGAGCCGCTATGACATTACCAACATATTCACGCTTATGGGATAGGATCCGTTTGGTGCGTTCCGGGGGGAAGGACGAACGGATGATAGCCACCACAAAGATGATGGTGCAGAGCAGCAGGAAGATCTTGATGGTATCGTAGATGAAAAAATTGAGCGCCTCACCCAGGTGAGTGTCGGGTTGCAGGCCGAAAAGGGTAAAAGTTAGATAGTCCGCAAACGGCTTGATCACCAGACGCTCCTTACCACATATATATTACTGGTTGATCATATAGTTTTGTATTGAGAGGCTGTCAATGGTTTTTTGTGGGTGCGGCTATAGCAGATGGGGGGCTGTCACCAGTTAGCAGGCCGTTGAAAAACTATTGCGGAGCCCGTCTACTACGTTGCGCGGTGCTCGCTCCTTCGCCTAACTATCTGTTATGTCTCAGCCGCTGTGCGTCTGCGCCTTGTAGCCGTGCTTCCTCATGACGTTTTTCAACGGCCTGAAGGGCCACAAGCGACATCGTTTATGATTTTTAATAACATTTCTGCTTCAGGAGATGCGACAAAGCCAGGCCCTGCAACCAGCGAGCGATGCAGCGGCTGGTCAAAGCCATCCAGATTGAATGCGATCAGGCTGCCGTCGGACAAATTGAGCTCTGCCACACTATAGGGAATATAGGCAATACCATGCCCGTCACGTACTGCCTGCAGGATCATGTTCAGATCATCGTAGGCCAGCAGACGGTTGAACTCATTCAGCGATCTGCCCCGTTCAGCCAACAGCTGGTCCAGAATCCGCCGCGAACAACAGCCGGTGGAGCGCAGGTACAGGTTATGGGGCAGCAGGTCACCAAGTGTCGTCTGCGGGATGGGTATGTTGAGTGCAGGGGAACCAACCAGCACCATGCTATCGTCCGGCAATCTGCCCAGCAGGGTGCCCTGCAGCTGAAAAGAGCCGCAATGTTCCAGTACCGCCAGTTGAAAAGCGCTGTTCAGCAGCCCTTCGATCAGTTTTTCAGGGTCATCATAAGAAAAACGAAAATCACTGATATCCGGGCACTGTTCCATAAACGCCTGAACAACCTGCGGCAGGTAGGAAAAGCCAAAGGCGGGCGTGCAGCAGAAGGCAAGTTTTCGACAGTGCTTGAGATTGTTGAGCTCTTCAGTGCAACGGCAGCAGATATCAATGATCATCCGGGCGTTATTGACGACAATCGTGCCGGCAGGGGTCAACTGCAAGGTCGGCCCGCTACGATCCAGCAGCGGCAGACAGACCCGGTCTTCAAGCAGCTTCACTCGTTTTGACACCGCTGACTGACTGACACACAGCACAGTCGCTGCCCGTGAAAACGAACCGGTATCGGCCACCGCAACCAGGCTTCTCAGTACGTCAATCTCCATTGTGCCTCCATTGTACTATCTGAATATTCCGGAATTACCCTATCCAAACAGGCATGGTTTCAGGAAAAACTTTCGCTCAGCAACAGTACTGCATCCGTGCTAAAAAATCCACCGTATACGTAATCATACGTTTAAATCTTTTGGGCCGGTGAAACATAAATACATCTATAGTTAACGCGGCATCACGGTGATGCCGGTGGGATGCAACCAGAGGCCGGGAGGCCGAAACTTCAGGAGGTGTCTATGATGAAGGGATTTTTGATGACCAGAAGGAACCTGCTGCTCAGCCTGGTCGGTATGGTGATGACCGCCATGTTGACCCTGTACGGTTGCGGTGGCGGCGGTAGCAGCTATGACAACCCCGTTTCTACAACAAGTACTGCAAGCGCAATAATTGATGCCACTACATTGAAGAGATGGATTGATGAAGGCAAGTTGAACGCTCCCTTCGGCAGTGCAGACCGTGTTGTTGTGGTTTCCCCATCAAGCTCCACTGACTGGACTACCAAGGGGCATATCCCAGGTGCAGTTCGCTTGAACACCACTGAATTTGCCATGAGCCGTGTTGAGGGGTTGGCAATGGCAACCAACATGATCCCTGATGGCGCCATGATGGATACTCTGATCCAGCGCCTTGGGATTGACAATTGTACGACAATCGTTGTCACGCTGCCCAAAAACTCGACATTGTATTACCAGTCTCTGTTCTACTGGAACCTCAGGTACTGGGGCTTTGCTCGCGACCGGATCAAGATCCTCAATGGTGGCGACGATGCATGGGACGTTGCAGGCTATGCTCTATCAACGGATGCAACTGAAGCCTACACACCATCGACTTATAGCGTTGCACAGAACGGCACCCTGAATGATGTTGTGCGTGGCTCAATCGGCGAAACGATTTCATTGGTCGACCAACTGATTGCTGACCCAACCAAGAAAGATACTTGGCAGATTATTGATGTACGTGGCTTTACAACCTCTCCATACCTGACCAATGCACTGCGTCTTAGTGCTTACACTATGTTCTTTACCCGGATGGATGCCAATAATGACGGTACCCCTGACACTGACAGAAACTTCGTGTACCCCGATCGTTCAACGCTAGAAACGCGCTTGGCAACCATGGCGGTGAAAGATGGCACAACTGATGTGTTTGCTTCAGCTACCAAGAAGACTTACGTTATGTGCGCATCATCTTTCAGTGCATCGCCGACTTTTGCGCTGTTTGATGCAGTGCTTGGTGCAGCTGAAGGTGACATCATTATGTATGATGGCTCGTCGAGCCAATGGAATGTGTATTCAACTGCTCGTTTGTCTGGAAAATACACGACGGCAACAGCTGGACAGATCAGCGCTTGGGCTTTTGACAATGCGGCTGCTCCGATCCGTGCACAGGGTACGATTACTGCTTCAACGGATTACAGTATTTTCACCGCAGTTGCTCCAGTGTATGGTCCAACGGCAGTAGAAATGAATCAGATTGAAGTGGCTGACCGTGCCTACATGACGCCAACCACAACCACCACAACAGGCGGCAGTTCAAGTGGTGGTTCATCTGCACCTGGCTGCTAGAAATTTGTTGCGCTCACACTTAGATACAAAGGAGAGACACTCTATGACTAAACTGGGAAAGATTAGCGCTTCAGCTGCCTTGA
>DAIQQT010000229.1:0-5119 GCA_036786685.1 Trichlorobacter sp. | reverse complement strand
GGCCATGTTGCTGGAGAAATCCAGGCCGTCGCCATCCAGAAACACAATCTCCATCGAGGCCGGATCATCCAGAGCCTGGCGGAAGTGGAAGCCGCCCACCTCGCCGAAGGTCTTCAGCTTGTAGCGGATCAGCGGCAGTGAGGTCATGGTCATATCCCTCACATTGACCCCTGCCGAGAGCAGTCCCCCCACAAAGCAGCGTTTCAGCATACGGGAGGAGCGGTTGGCATCCCTGCCCCCCAGCACGTAGCTGCCTTTGGGCAAAGTGGTACCGTAGGCGCAACCCAACTTGGCCACAAACTCAGGGGTCAACTCCACATTGGAGAGCCCCTTGATGATCGCCCCTTCAAAGAGTGATTTCTTCCACTTTTCACCCCAGATCAGGTTGGCTGTTACGGTTGAGCCTGCCTCAATCATCTTGCGGGGCCAGATCTTGACATCGGCCTTGATCTTGACATCATCGCCGATGGAGGTGTCATCAGCCACGATCACCCCTTCATCCAGCACTGCATTCTGACCCACCCGTACATTGGCGCAGACCACGCTGTCAGTAACCTTTGCCCCTTTTTTGACATAGGCATTGTCCCAGAGCACGCAGCGGTTCAGCTTGACCCCCGGCTCAATGGTGCAGTTGCGCCCAATCACTGAGTCCTTGATCTGGACCTCACCACGGATCTGGGAGTTGTCGCCGATTACCACGGTACCGGACAGGCCCGAGGCGTCCTCAAGGGTCACATCAGCCCCGACCCGCAGATCCTTGCCCACAAAATCCTGCTTTTCTTCGTCAATCTTCAGGTTGACCTTGCCTTTGAAGATGTCGTGGTAGGCCTCACGGTAGGAATCGGTATTGCCGATGTCCCGCCAGTAGCCCTTGGCAGAGAAGCCAAACAACGGGTCATTGTTCTGCAGCATCAACGGGAACAGATCCTGGGAAAAATCGAAGTTCTCCCCCTTGGGGATGTAGTTGAAGATCTCCGGCTCCAGCACATAGATGCCGGTGTTGATGGTGTCGGAGATCACCTCACCCCAGCCCGGCTTCTCCAGAAACTGGGTGATCCGCTTTTCCTTGTCCGTAATCACCACCCCAAACTGCAGCGGGTCTTTGACCGAGGTCAGGGTGATGGTGGCCATGGCCTTGTTGTCGGCATGGAAATCAAGCACCTTTTTCAGGTTGAAGTCGGTCAGCAGATCGCCGGAGATGACCAGAAAACGCTCATCAAGGTACTTTTCCGCCGCCTTGACCGCCCCGGCAGTACCCATATCCTCAATCGGGGTCACATAGGTGATCTTGACTCCAAAATCGGAACCATCCCGAAAGAACTTTTTAATCACTTCCGGCTGATGGTAGAGCAGCATCACCAGATCAGTGATGTCATGTTTTTTGAGCAGTTCAACAATATGCAGCATGATCGGCCGGTTGAAGAGCGGAATCATCGGTTTTGGCATACTGCTGGTGAGGGGTTGGATGCGGGTGCCGAAGCCGCCGGCCATAATGACTGCTTTCATGTTAAAATCTCCTTGTTGTGATTACATTCCGGCTGCACGGCGTTGGGCCTTCTTGGCCAGTACCCGTTTGATCTCTTCCTTCAGCTCAGTCAAATCCCCTGACTTGACCACGTAGCTGTCAGCCAGCCAGGCTGAAAAATCATCCTTGTAGCAGGAAAAGGCAGAGCAGAGGATGACCGGCATATCATGGCGCTCCTTGACGATCTTCTGCAGCAGCTCAATGCCGCTTTCGTTCTTCAGCTTGATATCCAGCACGGCCAGATCAAAGTTCTGCTGCCCCAGCTTATCTACAGCCTCGGCAATATTTGCCGCTGTTTCAACGCTATAGCCTTCATCGGTCAGTTCTTCGCTGTACAGCAGCCGGATATTGGCTTCGTCGTCAACTACCAGCAATCTGCTCATGGGGGTGTTCCTCCTTACGGGTGGGAAGTTTAATGGTGTAGGTTACCCCCCCTTCTGGCGGTGCCACCACCACCAGGGGGATATTCTGCTTGTCCAGCATGCTGCGACTAAGGGCCATGTTCAGACCTGACCCCATTTCGCAGGTTTCGGTAAAAGGAGTCAGCAGTGCCTCAAGCTCGTCTTCTGACAACGTCCGGTTGCGATCAACGATCCGTACATTGACATGATCGCCTTCAGCCCTGGTGCTGATGTCAATGGATCCGTTATGCAGGCCGTCAATGGTGCTGAGCAGGATATTGCGAATGCAGTAGGTGGTCTGTTTAAAATCAATATAGACCGCAGGCAACTGCTCGCCAGCATGGAAGCGGCAGGTGTAATCCTGGGCAACCGCACGCTCCTGTACATCTCGCAGGGAAGATTCCACCAGTTGATTGGGATCCCAGAAGTCACAGGTGGGGAAGAGGGCATCGGAGTAGGTCAGGATCTCTCCCAGCACCTCTTCCAGTTGGCGGGCCTCGGTTACAATGGATTCGATAAAGGTGCGCTTTGGATCGTTATCCGGGGTGTTTTTAAGGACGCTGCGGGCAAAGCCGCCGATCACCATCAGAGGGTTGCGGATCGAGTGGGCAATGCTGGAGGTAATCCGCCCCACCAATGCCATTTTTTCCATCCGAACCAGCTGTTCCTGCTGTTCCTGCAGCCGCAGGTTGGCCTGCCGTAGCTTGTCCACCTCTTCCTGGACCCGCTCATACAGAGAGGCGCGCTCAATGGCAAAGGCCACCGGAAAGGTAAAGGTCTCAATTGAGCGCATATCCTGTTCCGTAATGGTGCGGTGGGTGATGAAGTTGTCGGCAATAATTGCCCCTACGCGCCGGTTGCGGGCGATTAAGGGCAGTACCAGGAAGGTGTCAACCCCCAGCATGCGGGCAAAGTTGATGTCCAGATCCTGACGATGGAAGGCATCGGTGACCAGAATCGGCTTTCGCTCCTCCAGGGCCCGGGCAATGATATGCTGTTCATCATCAAGCGGAATAACGAGCCGTTCGAGGATGTCGTGAAACTTGTTCCGCTCTGCAGTCAGCTTGTCCTTTAGAAACAGCTGGGACAGCCCTTGCAGATCCTGATCGCCTGATTCAATCTCCTGCCAGGTTCTACCAGCCTCTTCTGCAGAGCGGGGACCAATGGCAAGGTGCCCTTTCAGAATATGGCGTTCCTTGTCCGCCAGCAGCAGAAAGGCCCGGTTCATGCCAAAGCCTTTACCGGCTGTGATGGCGGTTAAGGCAACCGATAGCACCTCATCCAGATCAACCGAGCTTTGCAGTACAGAGCCCAACTCATGCAGGAAGCGGACTTCCAGGGTTTTGGTATCAAGGAAGTTGGCCAGAGACTGGATCTGGGTTTTCTGGCGGCGGTAATCGGTATGCAGGATGGAAAAGATAAGGGCCAGTGGGTGCCCGCTGTCACGGAAGCGGGCCAGATCGCGCTTGAATTTCTCGCATTCACAGCACTTTTCAAGAATACGGCGGCTGCGAGACGAGAGGAGATCTTCATCCCCTTCACCAATATTGGGACAGTCCCCCATGACAATGCTGTCGCGGTCCCAGCAGCATTCCCATTCTGTTATTGTGGTAATCTCCATTTAAGCTGGCTCCGGCACCAAGCATACCAAGGGAACGACAGGGGTCAAGCGACTGGGACGCAGTGTTTACGCCCCCGTAGCATTATTTTACTTTCCAGGTTGTCCCCTGCGGCGTATCCAGCAGCTGGATATCCCGCGACAGGAGATAATCCCTGATCTCGTCACTACGCTTGAAATTCTTGTTTTTTCTGGCTTCTGCCCGCTCAACGAGCAGACCTTCAATCTCTTCCGGACTGATCTCCAGATGTTCTGCCTTCTCTGCCTCACGGGCTGCCAGCCAATCAGCAGGCTTGCTTGCAAACAGCCCCAGTACCGTGCTGATCTGGGCCACAGCGACCTTGAGCTGCTCAAGGTCAGCGCGGGAAGCGCTGCTGGCGCCACCCCCCTCAGCCAGCAAACGGTTCAGGGTGCGGACAACATCAAAAAGCGTTCCCAGGGCGTGGGCCGTGTTGAAATCATCATCCATTGCCTCCCTGAAACGGGGCAGCAGACCGGCAACCTTTTCGGCAAATTCTGCTGCAGAGGCAAGCGGCGCGGTTGTGCTTGCCGGTTTCTCCAATGCCAGATCCAGCGCGGCCAGGGCCTCATACATCCGGGTCAGACCGGCCTGGGCCTCCCGCAGATTCTGGTCAGAGTAATCCAGCGGGGAACGGTAGTGGGCCTGCAGGATAAAGAAACGCAGAGTCTCGCTATCAAACAGCTCCAGCACCTCACGGATGGTGAAGAAGTTGCCCAGCGACTTGCTCATCTTCTCGCTATTGATGTTTACAAAGCCGTTGTGCAGCCAGTAGTTGACAAACCGGCAGCCATTGGCCCCTTCAGACTGGGCGATCTCGTTTTCATGGTGAGGAAAGACCAGGTCTTTGCCACCACCGTGAATGTCAAAAGAGGGGCCAAGAAACCGCATGCTCATGGCTGAACACTCAATGTGCCAGCCTGGCCGCCCCGTTCCCCAGGGAGACTGCCAGAACGGCTCCCCCGGTTTTGACCCCTTCCAGAGGGCAAAGTCCATCGGGTTGCGCTTGCGCTCATCAACATCAACCCGTGCTCCGGCCAGCATGTCATCAAGATTGCGACCCGAAAGTTTCAGGTAGGTGGGAAAGGTCTCTACGGCAAAATAGACATCACCGTCAACGGCATAGGCATGGCCATTGTCGATCAGGCGCTGAATGATGCTGATAATGTCTTCAATGTGGTCTGTTGCCTTGGGCTCTATGGTGGGGCGCAGCATCCCCAGACGGTCCATATCCTCATCAAAGGTGGCGATATAGCGATCAGCAATGGTGCGGTAATCGGTCCCTTCCTGGTTGGCCCGGTTGATGATCTTGTCGTCTATGTCGGTGTAGTTGCGGACGTAGGTGACATCGTAGCCGCTAAAACGCAGGTAGCGATAGATCATGTCAAACACGATACCGGCCCGGGCATGACCGATATGGCAAAAATCATAAACCGTTACACCGCAGACATACATGCCGACCTTACCGCCAACGCGGGGGACAAACGGACCTTTCTCTCCGATCAGGGTGTTATACAGACGTAACGCCATACAAACTCCCAACAGGATGATTTTTT
>DAIQQT010000228.1:0-5140 GCA_036786685.1 Trichlorobacter sp. | reverse complement strand
AGGATAATCAGGAAGCTTGTAACCCTGCTCCTGCAGTTCCTTGATGGCAGCCTTCAGCTGGGGAATGGAGGCACTGACGTTGGGCAGCTTGATGATGTTGGCCTCAAGCTTCTGGGTCAGATCACCCAGTTCTGCCAGATAATCCGGCATGCGCTGCTCAGGGGTCAGATAGTCAGGGAAGTTTGCGATAATGCGGCCTGCAACAGAGATGTCGCGGGTCTCAACAACAACGCCGGCTGCCTTGGTAAAGCCGTTAACAATAGGAAGCAGAGAGTATGTTGCCAGTGCGGGTGCTTCATCAATCTTGGACCAGATAATCTTTGCTGATTCAGTTGCCATGTTCTCTCCTTGTTTGGTGTAATACTTATATATGGAATTTACTATACTAATTGCAACCTGTTACAATCAGTATAGACTACCGCATCTAAAAATCGTGTATACAGTATGCAAAAGGTCTTGGAGTGTCAAGGGGAAATCGTGACACATCTGCTCAATTTAACCAAACTTGTCAGCAGACCAAAAACCTTTACTAAAGCTAAAAACAGGTACTCCATGGACTCCCTTCAAGGATTCCGACGATGTGCCTGTCGACGCGCCTCCAGCGCCTCTTCTCTGCTGAAGTTGCGTGGAATTTTCAGGGTCTGGCCAGGCCAGAGCTGATAGGGATCACGAATCTGATCCCTGTTCGCCCGGTAGATCAGAGGCCAAAGCGCCATGTCATTATACAGCTCAGGTCTGGCTGCAATCTGGGGCAGGGTTTCTCCACGACGCACCGTATACGAGCCAAGCGGTACCACGCGGGCAGCTGACTCTGCAGCTTCTTGATTCTTTTGCCTCTGCTGCAAAGCCTTTTGCGCCTCCTCCAGTTCCTGCTGGCGCTTCTGCTCCGCCTCAAGCCTGCTCCGCTCCTCTTCCTCACGAAGAGCACGCTCCTCGATCGCTTTTTGACGTGCCTCTTCCTTGATCCGCTCTTTATACAGCACAACTTCTTGCTTCAGCAGCAGCCCCTTTTGGTAGGCCAACTTATACTGCTGATCAGCCTCGTCATCTTCTTTCTGTTCAAGCAGCAACACCTCACCCTGCTGAAAGGTACTGTTAATATGCGCATAATCATCGGGATGCGATGCTGCAGCATTCTCTCCCTGCAGTTGTAGTAGCGTTAGCTGTGCCTTCATACGCCAGACCGGATCGTGGCTACCACAGCCAGCCAGTATCACCAGCAGCAAAATCAACAGTATGAGGCGCAAGTAAACAGGCATCGGCCAGAACTAAGCTGCAGGAGCCACAGCCGGTGTTGCCAGACGAATACCCAGCTCACGCAACTGCTTGGTATCTACCGCTGAAGGCGCTTCTGACATTAGACAGGTGCCCTTTTGGGTTTTAGGGAAGGCGATCACGTCACGGATTGAGTCCGAACCGGTCAGCAGCATGATCAGACGATCCAGACCAAAGGCGATACCGCCATGGGGAGGCGTACCATATTCCAGAGCATCCAGCAGGAAGCCGAACTTGGCACGTTTGTCCTCCTCGCTATGTCCCAACATCTTGAACATCAGGGACTGCACCTGCTCCTGATGGATACGGATTGAACCGCCACCGATCTCGTTGCCGTTCAGCACCAGGTCATAGGCCTTGGCACGACAGCGGCCCGGATCAGACTCTACATAGTCAACATCTTCGTCCATTGGTGCGGTAAAGGGGTGATGCACGGCACACCAGCGCTTGTCATCCTCATCCCACTCGAACAGCGGGAAATCGGTGATCCAGACAAAACGGAATTCATTGGGATTGGTCAGCTTGAGCTGGGAAGCCAACTGGTTACGCAGCTTGCCCAGTGAGTCATTCACCACCTTGGGCTTATCAGCCACGAACAGCAGCAGGTCGCCCTCTTCAGCCCCAAAAGCGCCATTCATGGCTGCAATCTCGGCATCAGTAAAGAACTTGGTGATTGGTGACTGCCAGCCCTCGGCAGTTACCTTGACGTAGGCCAAACCTTTGGCACCATAAATAGAGACAAAACTGGTCAGCTCTTCAATATCCTTACGGGAGAAAGTGGCACAGCCCTTGGCATTAATTCCCTTGATGATGCCGCCGTTTTCAGCAACCTCGTTAAACACCTTGAAGCCTGAACCTTTGACAATATCGGTCAGCGCCACCAGTTCCAGTCCGAAGCGCAGATCAGGGTTATCCACACCAAAGCGGCGGATCGCCTCCTGGTAGGTCATCCGCTCCACCGGTAGCTGTACTTCAACCCCTTTGGCCTCTTTAAACACCCGGGCAATCAGCCCTTCCATGACCGTAATGATATCTTCACGGTCTATAAAGGACATCTCGCAGTCAATCTGGGTGAATTCAGGCTGGCGGTCTGCGCGCAGGTCTTCATCACGGAAGCAGCGTACAATCTGGAAATAGCGGTCAAACCCGGAGATCATCAGGATCTGTTTAAAGATCTGGGGGGATTGCGGCAGGGCATAGAACTGTCCCTGATTGATCCGGGAGGGCACCAGAAAATCTCGGGCCCCCTCGGGGGTAGACTTGGTCAGGAAGGGTGTCTCCAGCTCAAGAAAACCGTTCTCTGTCAGGTACTGGCGGGTAGCCTGGGCAACCTGGTGACGCAGAATCAGATTCTGAGCCAACTGGGGCCGACGCATATCCAGATAGCGGTACTTGAGGCGGATGTTCTCGTTCACTTCACTATGTTCATCCAGCATGAACGGCAGCGGCTTGGAGCGGTTCAGCAACTTGCACTCAGCCACCTGAATCTCTACCTCACCAGTCTTCATGTTGGGATTCACGGTACCTTCCGGGCGAGGAATAACCGTACCTTTAATGGCCAGCACGAACTCGCTGCGCACCCCTTCAGCCACTTGATGGGCAGCTGCGTTCACTTCCGGATCAAAGACAACCTGTGCAATTCCTTCTCTGTCCCGCAGATCAATAAAGATCAGACCACCATGGTCACGACGACGCAGGGCCCAGCCCATCAGCACCACTTCACGACCGATATCCTGAGCAGTCAAAGAACCGCAATAATCAGAACGTTTCCAGTTTCCCAATGTATCCATATACGAATCCTCCAGTGTATTAGTCGATCAACCGCCCGATGTTGCGCCAGCGGATATTAAACTTGTACCACGGCCCATCAATGGACCAGTACTTGATGAATGCCAGGCCTTTCAACTGGTCTCGGCGAACAAACTTCCAGAAACGGCTGTCGTAGGAGCGGTCACGGTTATCACCCATAACGAAATAGGAGTTCTCCGGCACCACAATCGGCCCAAAGGTATCCCGTGGATTTTGTTCCTTGGGGATGATCTCCAGCTCTTTATGTACTTCGTGGGGGTTTTCGTACAGCTTGCCGTTAACGTAGACCTTCTTGTCCTTGCCTTCAACAACATCACCCGGCACACCAATCACCCGTTTGATAAAGTCCTTGCGGGGATCTTCCGGGTATTCAAATACCACCACATCACCACGTTGGGGATCATAAAAATGGTAGAAACAGCTGTTAACCAAAAAACTGTCACCAACCTGCAAGGTGTTTTCCATAGAATCAACTGGCATTCTGTACGGTTTGAAAGCTAATCCCATTAGAATAAACAACAAAAACAGAGCAGAAAAAAACACAATTATTTTAGTAGTTTTACACATATATAATTATTCAATGGTGCGAAACAGTCTATTCCATCTGATTTTGTACCAACTTCCTTCAATCGACCAATACTTTATGAATGCCAAACCTTTAATATTTTCCTTTGGCACAAACCCCCAAAATCTGCTGTCTGATGAACGATCCCGGTTATCCCCCATGGCAAAGTAGCTATTAGACGGGACAACGACTTCAGGGAAATTAAATATTTTAGAATCAGCTATTGAATCCGCACCCTTATGGATCTCCCCAGCAACTTTATAAGGTTGATCATTCACATACACAACCTGGTTTTCCATTTTAACCCTGTCGCCGGGCAGTCCAACAATCCGTTTGATAAAATCTCTGCGCTGCCAAAAACTTTTTGATGTATCCAGGGTATCCAACGGAAATTCAAAAACAATAATATCTCCTCTTTGCGGATCGCGGATTTTCAATATCCGCTTATGGGAAAAAGGGAGTTCAGTGCCATAAATAAACTTGCTGACCAGCAGATGATCACCAATCAGCAGCGTGTCTTCCATGGAACCGGAAGGAATTTTAAAGGCCTGCACCACATAGGTCCGAATCACCAGCGCCAGAAGCACTGCAATAATGATGGATTCAGCATACTCACGCCAGAGGCTCTTCTTTTGAATTTCTGCAGGCTGCTGCTGTTCGTTCAGGTCTGCCATGAATGTCCCTTCCTATTTATCGTCAACCTTGAGAATTGCCAGGAACGCCTCCTGAGGCAGCTCAACGTTACCAACATTTTTCATCCGTTTCTTGCCTTCCTTCTGTTTTTCAAGCAACTTACGCTTACGGGTAATGTCACCGCCATAGCACTTGGCAAGCACGTCCTTGCGCATCGCCTTAACCGTTTCACGGGCTATGATCTTGCTGCCGATGGCAGCTTGAATCGCCACCTCAAACATCTGCCGTGAGATCAGCTCTTTCATCTTTGAGACCAGATCCCGTCCGCGAAAGTAGGCTTTGTCACGATGCAGGATCAGTGACAGGGCATCTACCACCTCACCGTTGATCAGGACGTTCATCCTGACCAGATCACTACGGCGGTATTCCAGATGTTCATAATCCAAGGAGGCATACCCCTTGGTGATTGATTTGAGGCGATCATAAAAATCAAGCACGATCTCGTTCAGCGGTAGCTCATAGATAATCATGACCCGAGTCGGGGTCAGATACTTGATCTCCCGCTGGACACCACGCTTATCCTCGCAAAGGGCCAGCACACCACCGACAAAATCGTTGGGGACATGGATATGGGCAAGGATAAACGGCTCTTCCAGGTATTCCGTACTCTGCAGTTCCGGCATCTGATTGGCACTCTGAATCGAGTAAACATCACCGCTCATCCTGTGAACACGATAGACAACCGTTGGCGCTGTGGTAATCAGATCAAGCCCAAATTCGCGCTCCAGCCGCTCCTGGATAATCTCCATATGCAACAGCCCCAGAAAGCCGCAGCGGAAACCGAATCCAAGGGCAACC
>DAIQQT010000227.1:0-5143 GCA_036786685.1 Trichlorobacter sp. | reverse complement strand
CCCAGCCCGGTCAGAACAAACCGGCTTCCGCCCCGGTTGTGTTCAGTATTGTTCCTGCCCAGGCAGAGCCCGGCACCCAGGTTGTACTGGCACTAAGCAGCATCAGTGATGGCCTGAAACTGACTCTGGGCGGCGACACCCTTGTCTGGCGGATACTGAATAATCGCCGCATAGCGTTTGACATCCCCCCTGAAGCTGCGCCCGGCCAATACTCACTGATGGTAACCGCCCAGGATGGTGTAAGCCGTTCCTATGTCTTTACCGTCTTGCCACTGAAACCGGTGGCTATCCAGATTGATCCGGACCGGGTTACTTCCTGCACCAGTGGTTCAGCCCGTGAAGTAACCATACAGGGCCGCAACTTCAACGCCTCATCACAACTCTTGTTTGACGGTGCCATTATCCGCAGCACGGTCTCTCCCCCGGACACCATCAAATTTACCGCTCCGGCGGTTCGTGACGGGCTGCACCAGGTAGCGGTCAAAAATGGTGAAAGCGTCAGCACCCCGCTTGGCCTTTCTATTGTCACGGCACCAGACATAGCTGCCATAACCATCGGTAACGACCATGTCAACAGCTACGAACTGATCATAGAGGGTGACAATTTCCTGCAGACCAGCTACCTGATGGTAAATGGCATCCGAATCGATACCGGTAACGGTCCCCAACAGGACAAGCTGGTCTACCAGGACTGCACCCGCATGATTTACCAGCGCCACCCCTACTCTGCAAACCCCAATGAACTGCGAATACAGGTGATTAACCCCGGTGGTGCAACCAGCCGGACCGTGATGGTGACAGCGCCGTAAAATCAAGGTATGTAACTTGACAGTGGCTGAATGGCTGCTATTGTATACAGAATCCTCTTACGTAAAGAACCACCAAATCATACATTAAACTTGTAACCGGAGGTTTCCGCACCATGGACAGCTTAAGACAACAGCGTTTGTCACGTTCACATTATGCTTTAATTTTGTTTTTTCTTGCCTTTTCACTCTGTCTGTATCCATTGAATGTACTGGCTGCCCCGTTTGCAAAAGATGTCCATTTTATTCAGCCAGATAAAACCGCTCTTACGTTATGGGGGGAAGGGGATGAGTTTCACGCTGTCTTCGAGACAAAAGATGGCTACACCGTACTCTTTGATCCACAACAAAAGGCATATTTCTACGCCCAACGTTCAAACGATGGTAAAAGCCTTGTGTCAACAGGCGTGCTTGCACACGAGACTCCCCCGCAAAAGCTGAATAAGCATATCCGTATGGATGCTGACGCAGTAGCGTCTGCAGCACGGGCAAAAAGACAAAAGTGGGATCAGGAAACCAAGCAATCTGAACGTTGGAACGAATTAAAAGCAAAAAAACTTGGTGATCTGAAAAGCCTGAAAAGCACAGATGCCGGAAGTTCCATACTACTTGCCCCCCCATCTTCAACCACGCTTGGTGCCAAGCAAGGACTAACCCTCTTAATCGACTTTTCCGATGACGTTGCAACCGTCGCCAGCAGCGAGATTGATGCATTTCTGAACGGTGATTCGTACACCGGTTTCGGCAACAATGGCTCGGTCAAGAAATACTTCAGCGATGTATCCAACGGCAACCTGACCTACACAAACGTACTCATTGCCTATGTACGTATGTCTCAGCCCAAAAGCTACTATAACGACACATCAAAAGACTGCGGCACACAGGGTCGCCTACTGATAAACGATGCTTTGACCATATTGAAAGCCAGACCTGATTACAACAGCACCATCTTACCAACCTTAAGCAATCTCTCCAACGATGCCTATGGCTATGTTGCTGCCTTTAACGTCTTTTATGCCGGTGGTAATGGCGGTGTCTGGTCCTACGGACTCTGGCCACACGCCTGGTCGCTGGCAAGCGCAATCCCGCTTGGTAACGGTAAATCCCTGTGGCGTTATCAAGTAACCAACATCGGTTCAGCATTGGAACTCGGCACCTTTTGCCATGAAAACGGCCATATGCTCTGCGGTTACCCAGATCTGTACGACTACGATTACGACTCAACCGGCGGTGCCGGCTATTTCAGCCTTATGGGGCACGGCGGTCATGGCACAAACCCGGCCCAGGTGGATGCCTACCTCAAGCGGGCCTCCGGCTGGGCAACCACCATAGATATCAGCAGCATTTCAGGTAGCGGCACACTGGTGGCAGCTCCCAATACAGGCTACAACACCTTTTATCGCTACCAGAAACCAGGGGTCAGCACAGAATATTTTCTTCTGGAAAACCGTCAAAAAACCGGCAGGGACGCAACGCTACCCGCATCCGGCATTGCGATTTGGCATGTTGATGAACTTGGCGACAGAGATAATCAAAGTCTGACACCCAATACAACCCATTCAAACTATGAGCTGACACTGGTGCAGGCAGACAATCTGTGGCATTTTGAAAGCGATTCAAACTCAGGCGATACATATGATCTTTTTTATCTGGGCAACACCGCATCTGCATACAGCAACCGTTTTGACGACACCAGCTCACCCAATGCCCACTGGTGGGACGGTAGCTCTTCAGCACTCACATTAAGCGGTTTTAGTACTTCAGGGATGTCCATGACATTCTCGGTTACCCCACCTGTGTACAAAACACTTACTGTTTCAAAAAACGGTTCCGGCACGGTAACCTCATCACCAGCCGGCATTTCCTGCGGTAGCAGTTGCAGTGGCAGCTTTATCAAGGACACATCCGTCACCCTGACTGCTACCGGTGATACCAACTCCATCTTCACCGGCTGGTCCGGTGGTGGCTGCTCCGGCACCGGCACCTGCGTGGTCAGCATGGCCAATGACACGACCGTGATGGCTACGTTTGTAACAACAACCCTTGGTGAGGCGCTGAATATTCCCGGCATAAACGTAACAACTTCAGGTAATGCCAACTGGTTCCCTGAAACAGCAAGCAGCCATGATGGCAGCAGCGCGGCACAAAGCGGTGATATTTCCGACAACCAAACATCTTCAATTCAATTTACAGTAACCGGACCTGGAACGCTTAGTTTCTGGTGGAAGGTTTCTTCTGAGTCTAACTGGGACTTTTTAAAGTTCTATATAGATGGTGTGTCCCAAAATAGCGGTATCAGTGGTAACGTAGACTGGACCCAGGTTTCAGGCATCAACATACCATCAGGCAGCCACACCCTGCGTTGGACCTATTCAAAGGATAGTTCAGTAAGCAGTGGATCCGACGCCGGATGGGTAGATGAAATCTATATGCTGCAAACGCTTGAGGTATGGATTGAAGGTGCGGGAAGCGGTAGCGTACTCATCAACCCTTATGCAATTACCTGCTCAACAAGTGGTGGCTGCGCCACCAACTATAACCTGGGAACACTGACAACCCTTTTGGCAACACCGTCTGGTTCTTCAACCTTCGGCGGTTGGAGCGGCTGCACCAGCGCATCCGGCACGACCTGCAATGTTACCATGGACGAGCGCAAGTCTATTACCGCAACGTTTAACGCCCCCAATAAGGTAAAAATCCTAAATGGTTCAAGCTATGCCACCATTGCAGATGCCTATACTGCTGCAAATGCAGGAGCGACCATTATGCTGGCACAAGACACGTTCAATAGCGACCTAACCTTGGATCTAAATAAAGCAGTTACATTGTCAGGCGGATGGTATCCTGATTTCCATGGTCTGACCGGATTATACAGCTACTTGCAGGGCGTTCTGACCATTGCAAATGGCAACCTCACGGTGGAAAATCTGGTTATCAAGTAAGCTTTCTGCAACCGGCAGCAGCTCGTTTAGGCGGCCTGCTGCCGGTTGTCTTTGCATCCCTTCCCACCAGACCACTCCTACACAAACTGACGCTTGACAGAAGGTTTTCACTCTTCTACAGTTCCAGCATTGTATACACGACCTATCAGTACATTTTTCCATACAGAAGGAGGGCAGCAATATGCGCACACGGGTTAACCTATTGTTATCGTTAATGCTCATCATCCTGCTGGGACTGACAAGCATCTGTCAGGCAGCAAGCATCAGCGGAACAGTAACCAACAACACCGGCAAAACCGGTCGGATTTACATCAAGGCAACACCGACAGACTGGGGAGGTGACTGGTCCTACGGCATCAGCATTCCAGCAGGGCAGAGCTCCTATACTATCAGTAGCCTTCCGGAAACTCTTGATGGGCAGAACCCGGCCACCTACACACTTTCCGCCTTTGTTGATGTACAGGGGAAAGGGGTACAGCATGCCAATGACCCAGCCGTAACGCTTGGAAGCCCGGTTACCATCGGCAGTACCTCAGCAAACCTCACCTTGGCATTGCCAAGCTATAGCGCCCCTCAGGCCAATGAAATTATTGCCTATCAAGGTAACGGCGGCAATACCGTGATATGGAGGCCTTCTGAAGCCGACAATGGTCTGCCGATTGCGGATAAGTATGTTGTTTCCTGGAGCACCAATGCAGACGGTAGTGGCGCAAGCAGTCAGGAGGTTTATTCCGGCGTAAACTCGTATATGTTCTTTCACAACAACGGCGGCACCAACCTGTACTACAGGGTAACAGCCTATGTAGGGTCTGCTACCGCTTCCACCCAGTGGGTACCGGTAACCACCCGCACCGGTGGCGTCACCGTTTCCGGCAGCGTGACCCTTTCCGGGGTCACCACCACAAAACCACTGATTGTTCTGCTCAAGCAGGAGATTCCTGGCCAATATCCGCTCTTTTACTCTACCATCATCCCAGCACCATCCACATCTGGAGCAACCAGTTACAGCATCAGCAACGTACCAGCCGGAACCTATACCTTCCATGCCTTTCTGGATGTTAATCAGGATGGTGTTTATGGACCGGGCGACCTGGACTACCAGCCGAGCATTTATGCATCAGAAGAGATTGTTGTCGGTGCCAGTCCCACCGCGGGCATCTCTCCAACCATTACCCAGCGTAACGCCTACGCCACCATACGGACCAACAACTGGATCTTCAATGGATCACCTTCATCAAAAAACCTGGGCTTTACCGTAGAGGCCCAGGCAAAACAGCCGGTAAATGTTACGGTCAGCGGTGCAGGCCTGTTGGATAACACCCCGATAGGGTTTGATAATGAGGAGGGAACCTTTAGGATCTGGCCCGGTTTGTCAACCACCCCTGTTGAAGGAGG
>DAIQQT010000226.1:1804-5144 GCA_036786685.1 Trichlorobacter sp. | reverse complement strand
TTCTGGTCACAACAGTATAATGGTACAAAAGCAGTCCATCATACTGCACGACCATTACGACCATTTTGCGGAACTGCTTGCCATATCCGACTATTTGTTGCCATCAGCTCATTCGGTACAAAAAAATGTACTCGCATATTGCCTATTAATGCACCCCATGCTGGTGATCAAAGCAAGAGGTGTCAAAGACCGGTATGTCTGTGTTGGCGGGATACGTTCGTTTCTACTGGCACAGGCACACTGCAACGATGAAGAGCACCTGCCCGTAATTCAAATTGAACGGCCCGACATCGACACCATAAAACAGATGATCAATACAGACGTTCTGGTTGCACCTATGTTGTTTTCCCTGCGATCCCCTAAGGCAGTAGGCACTTTTTTTCAGAAGCTGTCAGAGGAAGATGTCGAGGGACTGTTCACACCGAAAAACGCATCAAAAACAGCGCTGGCAAAAAATATGGGGGTTGCGTTGAATACGGTCTTTCCACCTGCTGGCAAACGCAGCAAAGGCGAATAATGTCCTGGCAAAGTATTGTCAGTAAATTTACGTATCGTGGAGGAAATCAGGACACAATCGAATCAATGCTGTCGTTTATCGATGCCTTTGAGCCACCAATAGAGCTACAAACAACCCTTGAAGGCTTCAGCAAAACGCTTCCGTACATCCGCCCCCTGATCAAACATTACCCCACCAACAGCGCAAGTATTCATCAAGCGACCTGGGAAAATATTTGCCAGGAGTTATTAACATCTCCTGCGTATGCTGATTTGCTTGAAAGCTCCAGAAAAGCAGGCAAGCAGCCTTTACGGAAGCACTATGATAAGTCACCCGTGTACGTTGCCCTGTGGCACAGGCCAAAGGAGCAAGGACTTCATGCTGTTTACTACCAACTGTTGGCCCATGTTTTGATCATTGCCAGAATTCTGCGCGACAGGGAAAACGAACAGGAACATCGGCAATTACCTCCTCAAGAACGTGATAATTATCGTTCTTCCATAATCAGTGCACTCCTTGCTGTTCGCAATCTTGGCAATGACGATAATACGGCAGTTGTCACGAGTCTCACTGATCTTGAGGTACCTCCAGATCAGCTGTTAAACAAGATTCGAGAAATAACGTCCCTTGAAAAAGTCTGCGTCATCATAAAGTTTCTTTTGAAACTCAGAAAGCAGCCACACCGCCAACGAGACCAGCAGAATGAGCCGGAACCGAATCCACTCCCGCACCTGGTTTTGCCTGCCAACATAACTGAAACAGTTTCAAATCTGGATCCTGAGCAGACCGGGGCGTTCCGTGCAGGGCTGATGCAACTGCCTCAGGTAACCATGGAGCGCGCAAAAGAAATCGAAAGGGATGGCTGCAGCTCGTGCGAGGAAGTGTCTCCTGTTGAAATCGTTGCTCCCCGCGTGCGAAGTACCAACAACAAGCAGCCAAGATCTGCTGCCCAGAAGGCACAGGGTAATCGCAACGTAAAAGCAAAGCTGTCAATGCTGAATCAGCGACTAAAGAACCGTTGGGAAGTGCTTTCGATCTACGAAATATCATCCTGCCTGACAGCATTAGCTGATCTTATCGTATCAAAAGAGAAATCTGCCTACCTGCCAAAAGGTGTGCAACCGATTGAGTTGGCAGCACTCCTGACAACGCTGTTCTGGCTTGGTCAGCGGGTTGAAGATGCCGTCACGTTCCTCCTGTATAACCATTCTCCCGGAGCAAAAGACAAAGCGTCAGGATTTGTAGCGATCAAAGGAAGCAGGGGCTACTGGTGGATGACGCCGGCAACACCATTCCGCTCCCGGCTGCCTGACGATAAGCAGCAGATTCAAGCGTGCCAGACGGTTTCACACGTGAGTTTGTGTTCCGGCATCGGCATTGAACAGATCATCTCGGACTATATTATCCAAGAGCATAAGAATCGTTCCAAATTTCTTTTCAGCAAAAAGCTTGATACGTATCAAGAGATGCTAAGCAAGTTCATCTCGCTGGTTAACAGCCGCCACGCCACCCGGCTGACAGCCAACAGGATTTCAGATTATCTCTTTGATGCGATAGAACGGCATCCGGGTGCCGACTTGACAGCAGCCATGTACATCGTTGGCAGGGAGCACTTCCTTGGACGCAATCCGTCCTATTACACCGCAATACCCGCACAAAAGCTGCAGTCTATCTATCAGGAAGTTTGTAAGTCCATACGGGACTGTCACTTTATGGAGCGGCCAAGGGAAGGGCAGACCAGAATCAATAGTGAGTTGCACCCCCGCCTGCTAAGAGGTTCTGAATATATTGGCTCCCCATTCTGCCCTACATCAGAAACTGTACAGGGCCTGGTCGCAGCGCTGAAGGAGTCTCTTGCCAAAGCAACAGCGGCACCAGCCGGTATCATGAAGCTGCTGCGCATGCACAACAGCATGACTCGCTACACAGCATTTATGATTGCCTATGGTACCGGGTTCCGGGCTGTGCGGGACCCATTCTTGTCTGCAGCCGCAGTAGACTGGAAAAGCGGTTTTGCCGTTTTAAACGATAAAGACAACGAAGACGGGTACAACTCGCGGCTGATCTGGATACCGCCAGACTGTTTGCAGCAGCTAAAGCTCTTCAAAGAACACCAGCAAAACCTGCTCTGCAGGCTTTCGATACTTATTCCGAACATATCTGCACGGCTGAAAAACCGGCGGCGTCTTTCTCCCGGACGTTTTATGTTTTACGCAAAGCGTGATGATGATTCTGGTGAATACCTTGCAAAACCACTGAGCCCAAAACTTCTCGGGCAAAAACTGCGAGATGTTTTTGCGCTGCCGATCAACGCCAACCGCCATTATCTGCGTTCAACCATGCTGGCTCGTGGCTGTCCGGTCGAAGTCATTAACGCCTATATGGGGCATTTTGAGCGTGGTGAAGAACCATGGGGGAAGTTTTCGGGACTGTCACCCATTGCATACCGAAACGCACTCGACCATTTCCTGACACCACTTATGCGGGATGACGGATGGGCACCGATGTCTGGGCTGGGGGTAACATTATGAGCGGACCTGCAGCATTCTGGCTTTCCCTGCTTCCTCCAAACAGTGATGGAAAAAAACCGTCTGCAAAGCGCCACGAATATTGCAAAAAGGTGCTGGACGTATTGAAGGAACTACAACCTGAGCTGCATGAGGGCACACTTGGAGCGACCCTTACTGCTGATGAGGCACAACAGCTGCTCGATACACTGCAAAAGAACAGCCCCGGCCATATTTTCAAACATCGCGTCAGCTATTTGATACGAGGACTGGAACAGGGGCGTATGGAGCTTGGCTGGGATGTTGTCATTCCAGACCCGCCATTTGTCATACCACG
>DAIQQT010000226.1:0-1704 GCA_036786685.1 Trichlorobacter sp. | reverse complement strand
AATCAGAATGAACTGATCCGGGGCAGATCCAAGAGTAAATTGCGGGCCAGTTCCGTTCGCGGATATCTGAGCGCCATCGGCAAGCGGCTTGTTGGTGCCATCGGCACTATGAGTCTCCTTGAGCTTGATGGAGACGAGCTGCATGACCTCTATGCTGAGGTCATCGAGAGCTGCCCTACGTCAAAGAGCAAACACTGGGCAGGTGACCGCATCTACGCATTTCACCAGTTTCTTATGATCAGGCTGGGAGCGCCTCAAGTAGACTTCAGCGATCTCAGGACCAACTCAGGTCCTGCGGAACTGGCCGTTGACGCGAACCTGATCTCGCTTCAAAGCTTCGAGCAGATCAAAAAAGTGCTGTGTCCTGATTACGCAAAAGCTTCTCGCTTGAGAAAAATACAGTTGTTAACTGCCATCATTGCCTTTCGCTGTGGCCTCAGACGGTCGGAGGTTATGAAGCTTCGTTTGATTGATGTGCAGGGGGTGGCCCAGCCGGAATTATTGGTGCGCAACAATCGCTATGCCTATGTAAAGTCAAATGAGTCGATACGCCGATTGCCGTTAGGCACTTTGCTTGAAGCAGATGAGCTGAATCTGCTGCTTTCTTGGCGGGAAAAAAGAACGTTGGAAGATGGTGGCAGAATTCCGGAAGCCTTGCTTTTCTGTGAAAAGAAGCAGCCCACTATGCGCTTGTCCAGTGATGAACTGTTTCCGCTTATCATGCAAGCTGTCCATCAGGTAACCGGAGATACCAGTCTGGTGTTCCATCATTTCAGACACTCGTTTGCCACCTGGTTGTTGTTGCGCCTGCTTACTGACTTTTCCGACGAAACCCACCAACGCTTCCACTTCCTGCAGCACCCTCTGTTTTCACCCGACCAGTGTGCATCATTGCGTACTGCCCTGCTTGGCAATCAGACACTTGGACGCCAGGCGCTGTATGCAACAGCTCAGCTTTGCGGGCATAACGGACCAGAAGTGACATTACTGCATTACGTACACCTTTGTGATTGGCTGCTGGCTGTTGACGTCTCCACGGGTACTAACCAGCCAGCGCTTGATGCTGCGGCCATCATGGCGGTTACCGGTCTGCCGCCGCATCAGCTCTATTATGATAAAAAGACTCGTGACATCGGGTTGTGGCAAATGTCGCTTGTTCTGGACAGATTGCAGGTTCCTGGCAGACTCAAGCCACAATATTCGATGGTCAAGCCATCTATAAAGCCTGTTCCTGAAAAGCCTGGCGTGCATCCAGATACCAGCTTGCCGCTATGGAAACGTGTGTTCGCAGTTATCCGAGAACGCCAGATTGGACATTATGCGTTCAGCGTATTGTCACAGCGAAGTGGCTTCGGTGAAGTAGAGATCAAGGTATGGTGTGCAAATCTGGAGCAGCTTGCAGCTCTGAAAACCCGTAAAGGGGAACCAAGGCATATCACGAAAGGTACTCTTGGAAACTGCAGCAAAGAGAACAGGCAGTTTCATTTTCCGCAAACATTGCGGCTGCAAGAAGACCGGATTCTGGCAGATACCGTGCTGTCACGCTTTGAAGCCAGCCATGGCAATAAAAGACAGAAGCTTATTCAAGGGGCTGTGTATTTTTGTAATCACTTTACAGCAGCCAAAAGTGCTGTGCGCTGCCTGACACCTATGGATGTTAAGAACTATCTTTGCTTTTTGTATCTGCTTCAGATCCCCGCGCAG
>DAIQQT010000225.1:0-5152 GCA_036786685.1 Trichlorobacter sp. | reverse complement strand
TACCACCACACCACCCCTGCCGGCAAAAGTACGTGTTCGCACCTTGAGTAGCTCCCACCCGGCAGTACCATGTATCGCCTGTTCAGCATCCATACGCCTGATCGGTTGCATGTCAGGAGACAGGTCCCAGACGGTTACCCCTTGCAACGTCCGTGTTTTCGGATCAAACACCTTGGCCTGCAGGATCAGGTTATTGGAGCGGAACCAGATATTGTTGAGCCGGAAGAAGGTATTGATGTTTTGCTTCCTGATCACCACTTTTTCAATATGTTCCATCTGTTGGTAGCTTTCAGGTACCACAAATTCAGAGTTGATCAGCAGGATCAGACTGCAGAGCAGGCCAAGCGCCAGAATAGGCAGGACAATGCGGGGAATACTGAGACCGCAGCTGCGCAGGGCGGTCAGTTCACTGCTCCGGGAGAGCATCCCCAATGCCAGCAGGGTAGCCATCAGCACCGCAAACGGCATGGTCTGTCCCAGCATCTCCGGTATTTTGAACAGAAAAAACTGCAGGATGGCACTTAGCGACGCACCGGCCTTGCTGAAGCGGCCCAGTTTTTCCATGAAGTCAAGGATCAGATAGACCGCCAGAAAGCCCCCCTGACAGAGCAGAAAGAGGCGCAGCCAGGTTGCTGCCAGATAGCGTCCCACAATACCAAACATCAGGCGGTCCTCCCGAATCTGAAGAGGCGTCCCAGGCTTGATCTGATCGTCATCTCCTGGGAAGCCAGGCGCAGCAGCAACAGCCCGATACTCAGGAAGATCAGGTTGGGCAGCCAGACCGCCAGAACCGGCGAGATACCCCCCTTTTCAGCCAGGGTACGCAGAAATGAGAGCAGGACATAGTAGACCAGCAGAATCAGGATGCTGATGGTAAAGCCGGAACCTTTGCCTGATCGGCGGTTGGAAAGCCCCAGCGGCAGTGCCAGAATGGCAAACACAAAGGTGGCAAAGGGAAAGGCAAAGCGGCTGTGCAGCTCTGTTGCCATCTTCAGCCGGGTCTGGGGCGGCAGCTTTGAAGAGGCGATGGCATTACGCAATTCACCTATCCCCAGATCCATTTCAGTCCTGACCAGTGGGGTGCTGCGCCCTGATTCAGCGGTCAGCAGATACTCGCCAAAGGAGATCAGGCGGTAGTCATCTTTTCGCTGGGTGTGAATAGTGCCGTTTTTCAACAGTATCCGCAGTACGCCAGTGCTATCATCTGAGGAGATCAGGCCACTTTGGGCGAAAATGGTCAAGGGGCGTTCTTGATCACGGCTATCCTGAATCATCACCCGCTGCATGGTGCGCCGGGCCTCATCATACTGATCCACGTACAGAACAATGCCCGGCAGGTCATCGCGGAAGATCCGCTCACGAATGGCTGAGGCAGCATATTTACGGGCAACATCCATGGTCATCTGCTTAAACCCGGTATTACCCCAGGGCACCGCTTCCACACTGATAAACAGCGTTAATAGCGCAGCAGCGCCGGCAGTCAGCAGAACCGGCGGCAGCAAGGCGCCAAGACTCAGGCCGCTGGCCTTCAGAACCGTTATCTCGTTATCACTGGAAAGACGTCCAAAGGCCAGCAGGACTGCCAGCAGGAAGGCCATCGGGATAGTCAGCACCAGAAAGGAAGGTAGCAGCAGGACAATCAGACGCAGGACTTCTGCAAGGGGAACCCCATTGGCCACCACCATCTCCATCAGCTTGACCATCCGTCCCATCAGCAGTACCAGCGTAAAGATGGTCAGGCCAAGGACGAAGATACCGGTGATCTCGCGCATCAGGTAGCGGTTTATAATGCCGTGTTTCATGGGACGGGATGATACATGATGTAACGGTGGGTGTAAAGAAAACGGGGACCCAAAGGCCCCCGTTTTGTTGCATCAGCAGCTAAAAAGAGTAAGAATCTAGGCAGCCCAGTGACCGTGCAGGGTGCAGTACTCACGGGCAGTTACGTTAGTGGCAGTAACACAGAAGGTTGCCTCTGGTGCCTGACCCGGCTCCAGGAACTGACGATAGACTTTACCATCAGCAATCAGCTCAATCCACTCAATGTAGTGTTTTTCATCCATCGGGTGTGCAACGGCGCCAACCTTAACGGTAATGGTGCCATCTCCTTTTTCAATCACCGGCACATGCTTTTCTTTGGCAGCATCCACCGTATTTTCAGTCTGCAGCTGCATATTTTCACCACAGCAGACAATATTGGCACCGCCACCGTGCATAACTTCAATAATGTTTCCACAGTGTTGACACTTGTAAACTTCAAGACGCTTAGGCATTGGAATTTCCTCCTCATGGGTAGTCAGGCTGTAAGCCTCGTTTGTTTGTTGATTCATACTACCGCATTTTTTTTTGATTGCAAGACAAAAAGATAATATTAGTCCTTTATCAAGACATTAAAAAAGGGGACCGACCTGCGTCCCCTTTCTGTTACACGTTGAAGCGGAAATGCATCACATCCCCGTCCTTAACGACATACTCCTTGCCTTCCAACCGCATCAGCCCTTTTTCTTTGGCGCCTGATTCACCGTTGCAGGTAATATAATCATCAAAGCCGATCACCTCAGCCCGGATAAAACCTTTTTCAAAATCAGTATGGATCACACCGGCTGCCTGGGGTGCCTTGGTGCCTTTGGTAATGGTCCAGGCCCGCACCTCTTTTACCCCTGCAGTAAAATAGGTGATCAGCCCCAGCAGGTCGTAACCGGCACGGATCAGACGATCCAGACCTGACTCCTGCAGCCCCATTTCTTCCAGAAACGCCTGTTTTTCATCCCCATCCAGCTCAGAGATTTCAGCTTCAATCTTGCCGCAGATCACCACCACACCGGCCCCTTCTGCAGCAGCTATCTCACGCACCTGAGCAACAAAGGGATGTTTCCCCTCCAGATCATCCTCAGCCACGTTGGCCACGTACAGCACCGGCTTGGCAGTCAGCAGATGCAGGTCACGCAGCCAGATCCGCTCATCTTCATTCTCTGCACAATCACGGACCTTCTTCCCCTGTTCCAGCAGGGCCTTGATCCGCTCATACAGGGCCACCTCTTCCTTGGCTTTTTTGTCGCCACTGCGAGCCAGTTTTTCAGAACGCAGCAGCTTCTTTTCAAGACTATCCAGGTCTGAAAGTGCCAGTTCCGTATTAATGATCTCAATATCGTCGGCAGGAGAAACCTTGCCGGCCACATGCACGACATTGTCATCATCAAAGCAGCGCACCACATGGACAACCGCATCTACGGAACGGATATGACCCAGAAACTGGTTGCCCAGCCCTTCACCGGCGCTTGCCCCTTTAACCAGTCCTGCAATATCAACGAATTCAATGGTGGTAAACTGACATTTCTGGGGTTTGACAATCACGGAAAGCTGGTCAATCCGGGGGTCCGGCACCTGCACAATACCGACATTGGGATCAATGGTGCAGAAGGGATAGTTCGCCGACTCAGCACCTGCCGAAGTGATGGCGTTGAAGATGGTGGACTTGCCCACGTTGGGCAGACCGACAATGCCGCAATTGAAACCCATAACCGTTATCCTTCCAGGTATGACTTGTTGTTAAAAAGACTCATCGCCTTGGGAACCCCTTCATCAAGGGCTGTTTCCAGCATATCCAGGGCACCGTCCAGCACCCTGGCAAAGATCTCCATCTCCGGAGGCGTAAAAACGCCCAGCACATGGTTGGTCACGTCGCCATGCAGCGGTCGCCCGATGCCGAGACGCAGGCGCACAAAATCACCTTTGCCCAGCTGTTCCGTAATGGAACGTAGTCCATTCTGGCCACCATGGCCACCCCCCTGTTTCAGACGGGCAGTCCCCAGCGGCAGATCAATCTCATCGTGGACCACAATCAACTGATCCGTTTTAAGTTTATAGAACTGCAGGGCAGGTATGACCGAACGACCGGAGAGGTTCATAAAGGTCTGTGGTTTGAGCAGCACCAAGCGCTTCCCTTTGCGTTCCCACTCGGCAGTCAGGCCACCGAACTGTTTACGGACTATAGAAAGCCCTTCCAGCTGGGCGATCCTGTCCAGAAACAGAAAACCCGCGTTGTGGCGGGTCCATTGATACTTTGAGCCGGGGTTACCCAGCCCTGCAATAACGATCGTATCCATAGTATGAGACAGAAACAGGCCGTAGAGAAATTCTTCTCCACGGCCTGTTTGCAGGTCTTATCAGGCCTCTGCTGCAGCCTCTTCCTTAGCCTTGCCCAGCACACCGACAACCGGTGTCTTCGGGTTATCTACGCACTTAACACCGGCAGGGAAGCTGATTTCACTGACGTGGATGGCATGACCGATCTTGAGATCAGCAATATTGATCTCGATATGCTCAGGAATCTGGCCAGGCAGACACTCAATATGCAGGCTGTGGTGAGCAAAATCCAGCAGGCCGCCTTCTTTCACGCCGGCAGCAGTACCAACCAGGCTGACCGGCACGTTAACCCGTACCTTCTCGTTCATATTCACCCGATGCAGGTCAACATGCTCTGGGATACGCTTAATCGCATCACGCTGAATCTCAGCGACAATTACGACAACCTTGTCCAGCTCACCGCCCCCCTCAAGGGTAATCAGGTTGTTCAGGCCACCTTCACCGGCAATGGCAGCATTCAGGGCCTTGGGCTCCAGGCTGATCGCCACCGGCTCCATACCACGGCCATAGACAATACCGGGAATACGTCCGGCAGCACGCAGTTTGCGGCTGATACCTTTGCCAGTACTGCTACGGGTTTCAATCTTCATTTGGGTCTGTTGCATGGTCTTCCTCCCAACCTAAAAGCGGCCTGTCTGACCGCAAAATTTTTCCTGCTAGTTAGTAATTATACAAAAAGCGAACTTACGGATTCGTCTTCGTGGATACGGCGGATCGCCTCGCCCAGCAGCGGTGCAACCGACAGCACCTTGATCTTGGAGGTACGCTCGGCATGGGCTCCCAGGGGGATGGTATCGGTCAGCAGCACCTCTTCAATCACGGAACCGTTGATACGATCAATGGCCGGGCCGGACAGGACGCCGTGCGTAGCAGCCGCGTAGATAGCGGCAGCACCGTTCTGCTTCAAGGCACCGGCAGCCTGGGTCAGGGTACCGGCAGTATCAATCATATCATCCAGGATGATGGCGATCTTACCCTTGACGTCACCGATCAGGTGCATCACCTC
>DAIQQT010000224.1:0-5164 GCA_036786685.1 Trichlorobacter sp. | reverse complement strand
CATACCGGAACCGTTATCACCATAGAGCGGCTTGGGCATAAAGGTAACGGTCTTGCCGTTACGATAGGCAACGTTTTTGATAACATACTTGAACCACTGCAGCTGGTCAGCCATATCAACCAGTGAGGAGAAACGCATATCAATCTCTGCCTGGCCACCGGTGGCAACCTCGTGGTGCTGGCACTCAACGCGGATACCAACCTTCTGCAGCTCCTGAACCATTTCGTTCCGCAGGTCGTTCTGGGAGTCTACCGGGGAGCATGGGAAGTAGCCTTCCTTGTGGCGTGGCTTGTAGCCCAGGTTGGGGAACTCTTCACGGCCGGTGTTCCATGCGCCTTCTACGGAGTCAACCATATAGAACGCCTGGTTGGCGGTGGAGTCATAACGGACTTCGTCAAAGATGAAGAATTCTGCTTCAGGACCGAAGAATGCAGTGTCACCGATACCGGTTGACTTCAGGTAAGCCTCGGCCTTGCGGGCGATATTACGCGGGTCACGGGTGTAGTCTTCCTTGGTGATTGGATCAAAGATGTTGCAGATCAGGGACAGAGTTGGTACTGCAATGAACGGGTCCATCTTGGCCGAGGCCGGATCCGGCAACAGGATCATGTCGGAGGCATGGATCGGCTGCCAGCCACGGATGGAGGAGCCGTCAAAGCCTTGGCCTTCCTCAAAGGTATCTTCATCGAACTCAGTGATTGGTACTGATACATGCTGCCAGGTACCCACAAAATCCATAAACTTGTAATCAACCATCAACGCGCCATTTTCTTTGGCAAATTCAACTACCTGCTTCGGTGTCATCAAACTTCTCCTTTCAGTTGAATAATGTAAATTACAACGCATCCTCACCTGTTTCACCGGTTCTTATCCGTACAACCGCCTCTACCGGTGTTACAAAGATCTTACCATCACCAATCCTGCCAGTTTTTGCGGCTTTTTCAATGGCTTCAACGACTTTGGGAAGGATTGCGTCACTGACAATAATCTCAAGTTTAATCTTTGGGATAAAATCAACAACGTACTCAGCTCCACGGTAAAGTTCGGTATGGCCTTTCTGGCGTCCGAATCCTTTTACCTCACTGATGGTAATCCCCTGAATACCTATCTCGTTCAGCGCTTCTTTAACTTCATCCAGTTTGAACGGCTTGATGATTGCTTCTACTTTTTTCACAGTCACCCTCCCTTCTCAGCAAATTCTCATCTGACGAATTCATGATTATGCAAGCTCATTGCCAAATCAAACAAATTGCACAACCACACGTAATTACTCATTTAGTTAAAAAGGGCTACATCTAACCACATCAACAAAAGCACAAAAAACAGGCATAAGGCCAGCAATAAGCACATTATTTAGGCATTTGCATTTTTTGGGGTGATCAGGATGCCAACTCTTTAAGCTCTCTAATGATCTCAACCTGTCTTTGATTAATATAATAGGCAAGCGCTTGCTGAGAGTGGCGATCGGGGTGAAATTCAAGGATACAGGTATAATCAGGAGCTGTTTCCAGCAGTCGCGTAACCGTACAAGCGGCACCTATCTCACGCAGGGAGGAATCATCCAGCGCCTCCAACTTCAAAATAAGGTTTACTTCCTTACCTGGTTCAATACCGGCAGGCTCTGCCACCCGAAGGGCAACTCCACCAAGGGAGATATCTATCACTGATGCGGGCACGATATCGTTATCAAGGTACATATCAACATCAGCACGACGCCCGTCAAGACAGACCCGTACAAATCTGCGCAGATCAGAACGGATTTTTGCATAATGGAAACGGGTGAGAATAACTTTTTTACGGGCAGTGTTTACATAAAAAACATCACCCACAAGATCATCCGAGACAGGGCTTTTGGCATGAGCCCTGATAAGGGCCTTTTTTTCAAGGGTAATGACTTTTGCCTGGTACTCATGCACCTCAAATTCAGCCATTTCATTTTCTACTGAAATCAGTCGGGCATCGTATGAAACTGGAATTTCTTTGTAATAGTTTAAAAATGAAAAGGTCTGCCCAACCATTCCCTTCAGGAACTGAATAATAACGAGGCCATCCTCATGTTCGGTGCCACGAATTACCTTGTCATAATAGGTAAATAACACTCATACATCCTTGAAAATGAAGTTAATTGGCGAGAACGTTGGAATTGCTTTGTATTCTGGAAAGCAGTATAAACAACGAAGAACAATTTTTATTAACAGAAAAGTGCTGCCATCACAAGCACGAATAGCAATTAATGATACGGACTCCTATGAACCGTCAAGCCACTACTTTTTATATCCTGATTTGCCTGCTACTGGTAATATGCATGTTACTACCCGCAAGGCAGTCTCTGGCAGACATCTACCGTTTTGTCACCGTTGATGGCGTTGAAAGCTTTACCGACAGCCCACTGCAAAAAGGGGCACAGGTTGTGGTTAAGGACTCCAGCAAAAGCACCCGAAAAAAGACAGCCCGATCTTTTTCTAAAGAGACAAACCAGACTCCTGCTCCGTCCTTAAAAGAAATTATTGAAAAGACGGTTCAGGCTCAAATCAATCCAGAGCAAAGCAAACCTGAGGCAGTTGAGGTATTATTACCGGTCAATGGCACCATTACATCAGGGGTGGGAATTCGTGTTGATCCTATTGATGGCCAGCTTCGTCACCACAATGGTATTGATATTGCGGTACCCGAAGGTACTCCGGTCCACTCTGTTGCAGCAGGTGTTGTTGTGTACGCTGGTCTGCGCTCCGGCTATGGCTGGACTGTATTGGTTGAACATGACAACGGCATGATCACGCTCTGTGGTCATAACAGTAAACTCATGGTAGTACAGGGACAGGTGGTAAAAAAAGGCGAGACCATTGCCCTTGCCGGCAGTACCGGTCGCTCTACCGGCCCCCATGTTCACTTTGAGGCATGGCAATCAGGAAACAACATTACGGCTGCTTTTATGCCGGGTAGCACTATTAAAATAGCTTCTGTTGCGCACGCATCACGGCAACGTGTTCATTTCAGAAAAGAAGTTCTGTCGGATGGTTCCTTGCTGATTACAAACATCCCCTCTTCAATACCTTAATGCAGTACCTACTTAAGCGATATACCCAACTGCTGATTGATGAACAGTGTGTCAAGGCTGGTCACATTGCCATCAGCGCTCAAAATGATACTATTTGCAGTTACGGCAATCAGACATTTACCGTGCTTGCGCACGACATTTTACAGCAACTCGATTGCGCTGCAGTTATCGTCGCAGAACCCTTACAGCCCTTCCCTACTTTTCTGCTACGGCGGGCACGGCCTGATGAAAGATCACTCGTTCCCCGAGATTCAGAATCCCGCTCGTCACTCCATGATATTCCCCTGATTCGCCACAACCAGGACCAATCGATCCTGTTGAACAATATCTGTGCTGCATTAAACAGGAGAAAAGGCTGTATTGTTGAAGGAATCGGCATAATCACCCAGGGTTCTCTTACGGTTGAGCAGGCTTATATAGCCTGGTCTTCGTTGTCACACGCCACGACAATTAAATATTTTGAAGACCTTCTTTCCACAGGGCCGTTGTTACTGGAGGAGGCCAATGCTGTCAGCATGTACAAAAATGCCCATCTGAAGCTACTTGATGTAACGCAATATGCCTTTTCCCCGTTACTCCCGACAACACCACATGCAATGTTTGATGAGATGAGTCTGCTAGGTCGGGCAACCGTTGAACTTGGATTAGTTGACTCATTTTTTGGCAACATTTCCTGCCAATTAAACAGGAAACTCTATATCTCACAGACATCTGCACGGCTGGATGAGCTGAACAACCAGACAGACTCTGTCTCTTTTGACAAGTCATCAACATCAGGCATCACCGCTTCCAGCGAACTGCCAGCCCATCAGGCAGTGGTTTTGGCAACCGATTGCAGGGTGATACTTCACGGACACCCCCGTTTTCCTGTCATTATGAGTTTTTTCGCAGACTCAGATAGCAACAGCCCCTTTGATCATATTGACTCATTTCCTGTTGTTGGAGGAGAAGGTGGTGTTGGTGGTTTGGCGGAAAGTCTGCCCAGGGCGTTTTGTCAGACAGGCACAGAGGCCGTTATTGTGCGGGGACATGGGGTTTTTGTCATCAGCAGAAGCGGCTGTGGTACGGCGCTAGCCTGTCTTGCTGATGTTGAACAGCACTGCAGAGATGTTTATTTTAACCGTTTGAAAGCACGCTATCAAATCTAGTTTGTCATACATGTTAAAGGGCACGGAATTAACCGTGCCCTTTAACATGAGTACCGTATGAAGTCTGCTAAGAGATTAGCAACCAGCAGTTTTACGGAACAGTTTGCTTTCTTTGTTGGCATCGTCATACTTTACACGAACTTCGTCGCCAACAACGATACGCTTGTCCTTCAGTTTGTCCACGGTCAGCTGGTCTTTAACAATAACCTGAACTTTAGCACCTTTGCTGTCCTTGAGGGTTACGGTTGCAGCAGCACCTTGCATTTCAACCTTTTCAATTACACCAGTAATCTTCTGCTCTGCAGCAAAAGCCAGGGAAGAAACAGACAGAAAAGCAGCCATAAGTACAACGGATACAATCTTTTTCATCGTTACATACTCCTTTGTGAGATAAAAATAACTTTGGTTATAATATTCACTTATCAATATTTTCGCAAGTCTTTTCGTAAATAGTGTCGTAAACAGAGACTCCATTAACGAACTGTCACCCCTAATTTTCCTGTCAACACGCCAATTACCTTCTGGTGTACCAGTTGCACTTCATCGTCTGTCATGGTTCGCTCAGCAGCCCGATAGCGCAGACGCAATGCAATACTTTTATACCCCTCCGGGACACGATCCCCTTGGTAGAGGTCAAAGATGGCGACCTTCTCAAGCTCTTGAAGCTTGAGACTTTTGACACAGTCAATCAGTTGTGCTGATGCGAGCTCAAGTGGAGCCAGCAGGGCCAGATCTCTGACGCTGTCAGGAAAACGTGACGGCGCCACAATGGTTTTGCGGTTGCCTGCCAATCGTACCAGATCTTCAAAATTCAGTTCAAAATAGTAGGCCGCATGTTCAATTTCATATTTTTGCAGCACTTTTGGATGCATTTCGCCAATTGAGCCGATGACTGTGTTGCCAACCATGATTCGACAACATTTGCCCGGGTGATAGAATGGTTCTGGTTCTTCCGCTG